>CAYNHX010000001.1:0-4584 GCA_964397275.1 uncultured Muribaculaceae bacterium
TATATTTAAGTAATGTTGCGTACTTTAATAATAAACACACAGTATATTTGTTAGATATTGGGCAAGGTGATTCGAGTGTAATAAAATTTCCAAATAGTAAAAAAGCAGTTGTAATAGACACGGGAGGTAAACTTAAATATAATTTGGAAAATTGGCAAAAAGTAGATAAGACCTCTCTTGCAGATAACACAGTAATACCATTTTTAAAATCTATGGGTATAAATAGTATTAAATTCTTAATATTAACGCATGGAGATGATGATCATATGGGAGAATCAATTAATTTAGTAAATAATTTTAAAGTTGAGAATGTAATATTTAACTGTGGAGAATATAACGAGTTAGAGAAAGGACTTATAAAAGAGTTAGAAAAGAAAAACATAAAATACTATTCGTGTATTAAAGAATTAAATATTGCCAGTAAAAAATTATATTTTTTACAAACCAGTGAATATGGTGATGAAAATAACAACTCAAATGTAATTTATACTGAAATAAATAATTACAAATTTTTATTAATGGGTGATGCAGGAACAATAAAAGAAGAAGATATATTAGAAAAATACAATTTGAAAGATATTGATTTTTTGAAAGTAGGCCATCATGGATCAAATACATCATCTAGTGAAGAGTTTATAGACAGTATTCATCCAAAATACTCATTAATAAGTGTTGGTAATAATAATAGATATGGTCATCCTAAAGAAGAGGTATTAGAAATTTTAAGTAATAGTAAAATTTATAGAACTGATGCAGATGGAAGTATAGAGATTAAATTAAATAAAAATGGATATAAGATTAAAACTTGTAGTCCATAAAAAGGATTAATATATGAATTATTATGATGAGATAAAAAACAAAATTATTGATAATGAAGTATATGGTAGAGTTAAAGACTATTCAAAAGAAAGAAATACAGTTATTACATATTTTGAAATTGGTAGATTATTAAATGAAGCAGGTGGAAAATATAGAGACAATATAATTGATGAGTATTCCCAAAAATTAGTATTGGAATTTGGCAAAAAGTATAATAGAAGTACTCTATTTAGAATGAAACAATTATATATAGTTTTTAGTAATGATAAAGTCGCACCAATGGTGCAACAATTAACATGGAGTCAATGTTTAATATTAATTCCTATAAAAAATATAAATGAGATTTATTGCTATGCATTACAAGTTAAAAATAAAAGACTAACTAAAAGACAGTTAGAAGAAATTGTAAAGAATAAAAAGAGTATTTAAGATTATCAATTGAAACAAAAAATAAATTAATAAGCGAAGAAAAATTAGAAATAGAAGATTTGATTCCTAATCCAATATTGATAAAAAATAATAATAATATAGATATAATTACTGAAAAAGTTATACATAATCTAATATTGGAAGATATTGAATCATTTATGAAAGAATTAGGTAATAATTTTAGTTTTATCGGTAGTGAATATAAAATAAAGATAGGTGATAGTTATAATAAGATAGATTTATTGTTATTTAATATAAAATATAATGCATATATAGTAGTTGAGCTTAAAATAACCGAATTTAAAGCTGAGTACATCTCTCAAGTACTAAAGCATATGAATTATATAGATAAAAATATAAAAGAGATAAGCAATAATAGTACAATAGGAATACTTATATGCAAAAAAGAAAATAGATTTGTAATAGAATATTGCTCGGATGAAAGAATTGTAGTAAGAAAATACAAATTGGTATGATATAATTAAAATAGGAGTAAATAAAAATGGAAAAGATATATATAAAAGAAGATGATTATTCAGACATTAATAGAATAGAAGAATATAATCAGGAATACATCTCGGTATATCCAAATTTTAAACCATTTGCTACAAAAGAGAACTTCAATAAATTTTTAGAAGAAGTAAATCAAAAAAAGAATGGAATAAATAATAATGGAGTTAAAGAGATATATTTTTTTGCAATAAAAGACGATAAAATTATTGGCCATGGAAGTATTAAATTAAACCCTGAAAGCAATAAAGACAATAAAATTTATGGGCATATAATGTATGGTGTTGTTCCGAGTAAACGCAAATTAGGATATGGTACTGAAATATGTAAACTACTTATTGAAAAAGCAAAAGAATTAGGTATTAAAAATATCATTATTACTTGTAATAATGATAATATTGGTTCATTGAAAATAATAGAAAAAAATGGTGGGAATTTTATTGAATGTGTTAGAGATTCTGAAGGGAACGTGATTAATAGATATAAAATAAAATAAAATTTAGTATTTTTTATACAAATAAAACAATTATGTTATAAAGTATTTTTATTGTTATTGATAATAAAAACATATATAATATAATAAAAAAGATGGTATTTGAATGGAGAAAAATGAAATGAATTTTTTAGAATTGATCAATAAAGTAAATAGTTTAGATGTTAAAGATAAGAATGCAATATTAGAAATAGTAAACAACATAAATATTAATGCTGACAACTATAATCAATGGCTTGAAAGTGTTTTTAGTGAAAAAGTGAAATCATTTGATATGAAAAAGTTACCTTATTTAATAGATATATTGTATAGAACAAATGATAAAATGAAATTCATATTATGTTGCATGTTGATTCAAGCATCATGTGATAAACTAGAATTTATAACTAATTTAGAAGACTATCCAATGTTTTCTGCAAAATTTGAAGAATTAGCAGACACTTTAGTTACAGTATATGAACATGTTGATAATGGTGTAGCAAATTGCATGTCTTTAATTATTATTAAAAATGATCCAAAGTTTAAATACTTTGATGACAAACTAAAGAAAAGGTTAATTGAAGCAACAAAAAGAAAATTAAATAATATATTAGAATATTTAAAAACAGAAAACATTAACCCCGTAGTTTTTAATGATCTTGAAGTTATTGTTGATATGGCTTGTTATTTAAAAAATGAGGAAATTAGTAAGCTTATTGATGAAATTGATAACACTAGAGATAATGATAATGCAGATATATTTATTATTAAATACAAAATTATTAATGATTTAAAAATTTCTAATAAAAAGATTGAAACAATATCAAATAAAAATGATAAATTATTTTTGTTATATAAGATTATGGAAGAATTAAATGTTCATAATATATATTTAAAAAATATAACTCAAGAAAAAATTGCAATGTCTGATATGGTTAGATGGCTATCTTTTCCTACTGAACTAGGCTCTATTCCTGATAAAATAGAATTACTTGGTGAATTTAATTTTAGTAATAATAGATTTTTTGCTTTTAAATTTTCTAAAGAAGGATATCGTATTAAGGGAGATTTATTAGGTATATCAGGGGGCTATCCAGTTGATAAGGTAAGCTCAACAACATCAGGATTTACCTTTTCAAAATTTGAGGTAGCAACTGAAGATTGGCAAAAGCAATCAATAGATTTATCTAATTTTATCGCTAATTATTGGAAAGATAGAGCTGATAGTAAAAAATAAATTAGTCTAAAAAAGATTATTGAATAATAATCTTTTTTATTTATTAAAAAAATACGAGGTTCTTAGAATTTTCTATATAAACCTATAGCTTTTCCTAATATTGTACATTCTTCTAATATTATTGGTTCCATTTCATCATTCTCGGGTTGTAATCTTATGTGATCTTTTTCTTTAAAAAATCTTTTTAAAGTAACTTCGTTTTCATTATTCATTGCAACTACTATTTCACCATTACTTGCAACATTTTGCCTTTTTACTATTACAATATCATTGTCATATATACCAGCATTAATCATACTATTACCACTTACTTTTAATGTAAATACTTCTTCTTTATTGGGTATTAGATATGCTGGTAAAGTAAAGTATTCATTTGGCATTTCAATTGCTTCAATAGGATTACCAGCAGTGACTTTACCAAGAAGTGGAACGTCTACAGTTTTATCATCAATATATTCATTTTTAACAAGTAACTCTAGAGCTCTATATTTTGCATTTCCCTTTTTAATATATCCTTTTTTCTCTAAAGATTCTAAATGCGAATGAATAGTAGCAGGTGAGTGTAAACCGAGCGATTTCCCTATTTCTCTAATTGCTGGTGGATAATTATATTTTGAGATATAATTTTTTATATATTTTAAAACATCTTCCTGTCTATTTGTAAGTTTTTCCATATGTTCCTCCTTATATTATGATTACATAGTAACATATTTGATTTACAATGTCAAACATTTGTTCTATTTATTATTGACACGAAACTTTGTTCGTGTTATTATTAAATCATAAGGAGTGATAATATGAGTTTTATTAAAACATATAAGGGAATACTAATTTTTTATATATTTATATTATTCTTTTCAATTTTTACAGTTTGGAGATTTGAAAGATTAGATAGTAATACTAATTATAATAATAATGTTGTTTTTCTTAAATAATATTGTTTATTTTCAATCTTTTGGTATAATGTAATATAGGGTGAGTGTGATATGGCATCAAAAATTGATAACATGAGTATTAATGCTATAAAAGCATTATCTATTGCTCAAATAGATAGTGCAAAAAGTGGACATCCAGGTATTGCACTTGGTGCAGCAAAAATACTTTATACTTTATATAA
>CAYNHX010000001.1:4594-25696 GCA_964397275.1 uncultured Muribaculaceae bacterium
CATAGTTATAAATCCAGAAAATGATAAGTGGTTTAATAGGGATAGATTTGTTTTATCTTGTGGTCATGGATCTGCTCTATTATATAGTATACTTTATTTTTCCGGTTTTAATATTTCTGTGCAAGATTTAAAAAAATTTAGACAAAAAGGTTCAATTACACCAGGCCATCCTGAATATGGAATAACCCCTGGAGTTGATGTAACAACAGGACCTCTTGGGCAAGGATTTGCAACAGCAGTAGGGCTTGCAATCGGAGAAACATATTTAAAAAGCAAGTTTGGTATATGTGATTATTATACATATGTACTTGTAAGTGATGGGGATTTGATGGAAGGTATATCAAATGAAGCAGCATCTTTAGCAGGTACATTAAAACTTGGAAAGTTAATTGTACTATATGATTCAAATGATATATGTCTTGATGGTAAAACTTCTAAAACATTTACAGAAAATATTAAGAAGAAATTCAGTGCATATGGATGGAATGTAAAAAAAGTTAGAAATAGTATTTCTGAAATAGATAATGCAATAGAAAAAGCAAAAGAAGTAGAAAGTAAACCATCTTTAATTATAGTAAAAACAATAATTGGAGAAGGTTCATTATATAAAAATACAAATATAGTTCATGGGTCGGCATTAAAAGAAGATGATTTAAGTCAATTATATAAAAAGTTAAATTGTAAAGACCCATTTTTTATAAATGAAAAAATATTAGAGTCTTTTAGAAACAGTATAAACAAAAGATATAAGGAAAGAGCAAAAAATAAACCTGCTTTTAAAAATAATAATGAGTTTATAAATAAATTAATTAATAATAAAATGAGTTATAATGTATTTAATATTTTTGAAAAATTAGAAAATGATGAAAAAGAAACACGAAATATTAACAGCAATATAATAAATGTGCTAGCGAACAGATATGAAGATATTATTGTGGGTTCTGCAGATTTGTCATCATCAACAAAAGTATATATTAAAAATGGTAAGGACTATTCATCTAATAAAAGAGATGGTAAAAATATTTGGTATGGTATTAGAGAACACTCAATGGGTGCAATAAATAATGGGCTTGCCCTTTCTGGTTTAAGACCATTTTGTTCTACTTTTTTAGCTTTTTCTGATTATTTAAAACCAGCAATCAGATTAACAGCAATAATGAATATTTCAGCCACATATATTTTTACACATGATTCAATATCAGTGGGAGAAGATGGACCTACTCATGAGCCAATTGAGCAACTTGGGATGTTAAGATCCATACCAAATTTATATACATTCAGACCTGCTGATTATAACGAATTAATTGGTACTTGGAACTGTATATTAAATAATAAATATCCAGCAGCAATTGTATTATCAAGAAATGAAGGAGAAAATATTACATCAGATAGATATTCAGTAAGTAGGGGTGCATATATAGTTAAAAAAGAAGAAAAAGATTTTGTATTAACTCTTATTTCATCTGGTAGCGAAGTTAAAACTGTATTAGCAGTCAGTAAGAGATTATCTGAAATAGGTATTTATAACAGAGTTGTAAGTATGCCTTGCATGAAATTATTTGATAGCCAATCTGATAGTTATAAAAGCGAAATACTTGGTGAAATTGAAAAAAGATTTGTTATTGAAAGATCAAATGATAGTAATTTAAGAAAATATGTTGATAATGATAAAAAATTAATAAATATTAATAAATTTGGTTTTAGTGGAAGTAAAGAAGATCTATTAAAAGAATTTGAATTAGACGAAGATGGAATTTATAAAAGAATATTTAAATTTTTTGAAAAGTAGTTGTATATATAAACTAATTTTAGTAAAATATTTATAAGGAGAGTGATACATATGTTAATACAGATATTATATTTAATAGTAGGTTTAATTTTAGGATTAGTAGCAGGGTTTTTACTTGCAAAAAAGTATATGAAGAAATATTTGAAAAACAATCCACCAATAAATGAAAAAATGATAAAAATAATGATGCAACAAATGGGAAGAACACCAAATCAAAAACAAATAAATCAAATCATGAATGCTATGAATAAACAATTATAAAAGTAAAGGAAAAGAATATGAATGAGGGAAATTATAAAGATATAGATTTTGAAGTAAAAGAGCAAAATAAAAAAAGCAAAGTTTTAGTAAAGTATTCTGGTAAAAAGCAAAAAAAACAAATAGTAATTATGATAGTAGCAGTACTTATAAGTATAATTGGTATGGTTAGTTATTTTATCCTAGATAGTGTAGTTAACACTTCAAACTTAGGTGCTTCTCAAATAATTGTTGATAGAAAAATTGATAATAAGATTAAAGTAGTATATGATAAACAATATAATGAAAAATCAGATATCAAAGTAGAAAAGTCATGTTATAGTGATATTTGTGAAAACCCTGTTGAATACCATAGAGAATATACTACCAATTATAATGATAATAATTTTATGTTTTCAATTACTAAATTTAAAAAAAGTATTGATATAAATAATTATTTTGATAATAAAAGTGAAATAGTTAAAACAAATGAAAATATTCAAGATTATGTAATTAATGATGCATCAAATGGTAATGAAATATATAAAATAGTATCATATTATAAATTGTATGAGTTTGGTGGAGCAAAATTTAATGAATATTATTTATATAGAAAAAGAAAATTATATAAGTTAGAATCTAAAGAATATGATTCAAAATATTCTGAAAAAATATTTATTATATTTGTAAAAAACAATTAGGACTGTTAAGTCCTTTTTTTGATTGAAAAACTGTGATATAATTATTTTATAAGGAGCATACAGTTATGGTAAAATACGACGAATCATCAATAAAAATATTAGAAGGACTTGATGCAGTAAGAAAACGTCCTGGTATGTATATAGGATCTACTGATAAAAGAGGACTTCATCATTTAGTATGGGAAATAGTAGATAATAGTATAGATGAAGCAATAAATGGATTTGGTAATAAGATTAGAATTGTTATGCATTCTGATGGGTCAATAAGTGTAAGTGATGAAGGACGTGGCATACCAGTTGGTATGCATGAATCTGGTAAGTCAACACCTGAAGTTATATATACAGTGTTACATGCTGGTGGTAAGTTTTCTGAAGGTGGATATAAAGTTTCTGGTGGTCTTCATGGAGTTGGAGCATCAGCAGTTAATGCACTTAGTAAATGGATGAGAGTAGAGACATATAAAGATGGTGGCAAATATGAAATATCATTTAAAGATGGTGGAAAAGTAGACAAACCTCTTATAAAAACTGGTACTACAAATAAAACTGGTACAATAGTTAGATTTATGCCAGACTCTGAAATATTTTCAGCACTTAATTTTTCATATACTACAGTATGTGAAAGAATGCAGGAATGTGCATTTTTAGTAAAGGGTTTGACTGTACAAGTATATGATGAAGAAGATAAAAAAGAAAATACATTTTATTATGAAAATGGATTAGAAGCATTTGTAGAATATTTAAATGAAAATAAAAAACCTTTACATAAAGTAATAAGTTTTAATGGAGAAAAAGATAAAATAGAAGTATCTTTTGCTTTTCAATATACAGATTCATATAATGAAAATGTAGTAACATTTGTTAATAATGTAAAAACTATTGACGGTGGTACTCATGAAGTCGGGCTAAAATCAGCTTTAACAAAAGTATTTAATGATTATGCTAAAAATAATGGTTTTTTTAAATTAAAAGATAAAAGTTTTGAAGGGTCTGATGTTAGAGAAGGATTAACACTTATTTTATCTATAAAAATACCAGAAGCGTTATTACAATTTGAAGGGCAAACTAAATCAAAGTTAGGAACACCAGTTGCAAGGACAGTAGTAGAGAGTTTTGTTGTTGAAAAAATGCAATATTTTTTAGAAGAAAATAAAACAATAGCAATGAATATTATTAACAAAGCTATGCAAGGTAAAGTAGCAAGAGAAGCAGCAAGAAAAGCAAGAGAAGATGCAAGAAAAGATAAAGGCACCAAAAAAGAAAAAAATATAATTGGCAAATTAACACCAGCAGGGAAAAAAGATCCAACTAAAAATGAATTGTTTTTAGTAGAGGGAGAATCAGCTGGTGGTTCTGCTAAAAATGGTAGAGATAGAAATTTTCAAGCAATACTGCCACTTCGCGGTAAAGTTATAAATACTGAAAGAGCAAAAATAGATGAGATATTTAAAAATGAAGAAATAAATATTATGATACATTCAATAGGAGCAGGTGTTGGCGCTGATTTTGATATTAGTGAATGCAATTATAATAAAATAATAATTATGACAGATGCTGATGATGATGGAGCACATATTCAAGTGTTATTATTAACATTTTTCTACAGATATATGAAACCACTTATTGAAAATGGCAAATTATATATTGCAAGGCCTCCATTTTATAAAGTAACAATAAATAAAAAAATAATATATTTATGGACTAATGAAGAATTAGAAGAATTAACAAAAGGTAAAACTGGATATAACCTTCAAAGATTCAAAGGTTTAGGTGAAATGAATGCAGAGCAACTATGGGATACTACTATGAATCCAGAGTCAAGAAGTTTAATAAAAGTAAATATTACTGATGCAGCACTTGCAGAAAAAAGAGTATCAGTTCTTATGGGTGATAATGTAGAGCCTAGAAAAGAGTGGATAGATGAGAATGTAATCTTTTCTCTTGAAGACAGTTATAAAATATCAAATTAGGATGTGAAATATGAAAAGTATAGTAGAAAAAATTGAAAATTATTCTCTAGAAGAAATAATGGGCGAAAGATTTGGAAGATATTCTAAATATATTATTCAAGATAGAGCAATACCAGACATTAGAGACGGTTTAAAACCAGTACAAAGAAGAATTCTTTTTGCTATGTATAAAGAAAGCAATACATATGATAGACCATATAAAAAGAGTGCCCATGTAGTTGGTGATGTTATGGGTAAATACCATCCACATGGGGATTCCAGTATATATGATGCTATAGTTAGAATAAGTCAATCTTGGAAACAAAGAGTTGGGTTTATTGATATGCATGGTAATAATGGGTCAATTGATGGTGATCCAGCCGCAGCATATCGTTATACAGAAATAAAATTAACTAAAGTAGCTAATGAACTTGTAAAAGATATAGATAAAGATACAGTAATGATGTCACCAAATTATGATGATCAGTTACTAGAACCAACTGTACTACCAGCTAAATTTCCTAATTTGCTTGTTAATGGATCTTTAGGTATATCAGCAGGTTATGCAACAAATATCCCTCCTCATAATTTAGGAGAGGTAATAGATGGTACAATAAAAAGAATAGACAAACCAAATTGTAGTATAAATGAAATAATAGAATTAATTCCAGGTCCAGATTTTCCAACTGGAGGAATTATTGAAGGTAAAGACGGTATTATTGATGCATATAAAACAGGACGTGGAAAAATTATTATTAAGTCTAAGTATGAAATAATATCAATTGGTGGTAAAAAGAAAATAATAATAACTGAAATACCATATGATGTTAACAAAGCTAATTTAGTACATAAAATAGAAGAAATAAGAATTGAGAAGAAAATAGATGGTATATTAGAAGTTAGAGATGAAAGTGATAGAAATGGTCTTCAAATATCTATAGATATTAAAAAAGAAGCTAATGAAGAGTTAATAATAAATTATTTATTAAAGAACACAGATCTTCAAATAGCATATAATTTTAATATGGTTGCTATTGCAAATAGAAGACCTAAATTAGTAGGTATCCTTGATATACTTGATGCATATATTGCTCATCAAAAAGATGTTATAACAAGAAGAACTAGCTTTGATTTATCATATGCTAAAAAACAATATCATATAACAGAAGGTATTATAAAAGCATTATCGATACTTGATGAAGTTATTGCAGCAATAAGAGCATCTAAAAACAGAGTAGATGCAGAACAAAATCTAGTAATAAAATTTGGATTTACAGAAGAACAATCAAAAGCAATTGTATTATTACAATTATATAAATTAACTAATACTGATGTTGAAGAATTAAAAATAAAACTAGAAAATTTAAAGAAAATAATACTTGGTTTAGAATTAATATTAAATGATGAAAATGAAATGAAAAAAATCATGAAGATGGAATTAAGAAGTGTTAAAGATAATTTTAATACTCCAAGATTAACTCAAATTAAAGATGAAATAACTGAAATAAAAATAGATAATTCTTTAATGATAAATAAAGAAGATGTAATTGTAGTTATATCTAAAGATGGATATATTAAAAGAGTATCAAATAGATCTTATGCAGCATCAAATTCTGATGAAACCCTATTAAAAGATAATGACTACGTACTTGGTATTTATGAATTAAACACAATAGATACAATATTAGTATTTACTAATTTGGGTAATTATTTATATATACCAGTTAATGATATCCCTGATTTAAAATGGAAAGAGCTTGGTAAACATATAAGTAATATTGTAGAAATAAAAGAAAATGAAATGATAATTGGTGCACTTCCTGTTACTAATTTTGATAAAGAAATATATATTACATCATTTACTAAAAAAGGAATGATAAAAAGAAGTATATTATTTGAATTTAAAGTAGCAAGATATTCTAAACCAATATCATATATTAAATTAAAAGATAGTGATGAAGTAGTAAATATATCTAGCGATAATTACAATGAAATATTTATTACAACATCAAATGGATATGGACTTTGGTATGATATATCAGAGGTGCCAATAATTGGCCTTAAAACATCAGGAGTAAAAGCAATCAATCTTAAGAATGATTTTGTAATATCAGGTAATATATTTAATGTCGATGATAATAATTATATTACTATAGTTACTAATAAAGGATTAGGTAAGCGTATTAAAATAAGTGATTTTGAAAAAATAACAAGAGCAAAAAGAGGATTAATGTTAATGAAAGAAATAAAAAGCAATCCTCAAAAAGTAGTATCAGCAACAATATGTGATTCTAAGTCTTTACTTGGTATTAAAACTATAAGTGGCATTAAGCAGTTTAAATCATCAGATTTACCAATAATGGATAGATATAGTACGGGATCAAATATAATTAAAGAAAATGTACTAAGTGCATTTAAAATATACGCATTAAAAAATGAAAATAAAGAAGAAAAAAAGGAATTATCTATTGAAGAAATAGATAAAAAATTTATGACAATAGATGACTTTTTAAGTGATGTATCGGAAAAAGATTTATGATAAAAATAAATGTAGAATATTTTAATTTAAAAGAAACAATAACATGTGGGCAAATATTTAGATATTTTGAATCTGATAATGGGTATGATGTTATTCTAAAAGACAGGGTTATTAATGTTTATCAAATAGATAAGACATTATATATATCATCTAATAATGAAAGAAACTTAGAAAATGTAATTATTGATTATTTTGATTTAAATAGAGATTATAAAAAAATAAATAGTATATTAATAAAAAAAGATAGTAATACAAAAAAATATATTGATTCATCATATGGTATGAGAATAATTAATCAAGATAATTTAGAAGCATTATATGGATTTATTATATCAGCTAGAAACAATGTGCCTTCTATAAAAAAAGCAATGCACTTAATTGCTGAAAAATATGGTAAAAAGATTATATTTAATAATAAAGAGTATTATTTATTTCCAGAGATATATAAATTAAAAGATTTAACAAAAGAAGACTTTAAATCATGCTTAGTTGGGTTTAGAGATAAATATTTATATAATATTTCCCAGGAATTAGCAAATAACAAATTAGATTTGAATTTAATAGAGAGTTTAAATACAAAAGATGCTATAAATTATTTAATGAGTTTCCCAGGTATAGGTAAAAAAGTATCATCGTGTATATTGTTTTTTGCATATTCAAGATTTGATGCCTTTCCAATAGATAGGTGGGTTGAAAGGGTTTTAAAAGAGGAATATAATTTAAATAAGATAGTAAATATGGAAGAGTTTGCAAATAAAAAATATGGTGAATATTCAGCACTTGCTCTTCAATATATGTATAATTATAGAAGAAATAAAAGAAAGTAGGAATTTAATATGTTTATAACTTCAATACTTTTAATTATTGGTGGTACTGTTTTTTATGAATTACTTACAAAAACAGCATCAAAAAGAGAAAATCCATATAAATATCTTTCTTTTTCATATTTAATAGCACTAATAATACTTTTTTCTATTCTACAATTTACAAATTATGATTTTAGTAATTTAATAAAAGATTTTAGTATAAATAGTGTTTTAGCTGGAGCATCTGCAATGGTGTTAACATATGCACTTTTACTAGCATATAGAAATGGTTGGGAGCTTAGTGAATTAAATATAATTTATTCTTTTTGTGTAATGATATTACTACTAATAATAGGTCTTATATTTTTCAAAGAATCAATAACATTACTAAAATTTTTTGGATATATTTTATGTTTAATATCATTATTATTAACTAGTTATAACACAAGAAAAACAAAATTAAAAAAAATAATATATTATATTTCGGTATTAGTATTAATTTTTGCAAGTGTTGGTTATGCAATATTTCAAAGAATAACACCAGTGAATATGAATCCAGTTGTAGCATTATTTTATATTTATTCTAGTGGACTTATAATGACAATAATTTTTATGATAACGGATAGAAAAAACTATGTTAGAGCAAAAAATATAATATCACTTAGATTTCTAGCATTTGGTTTTTCTTGTATATTAATAGATGCGGGTTTTCTATTTGCATATAGAAATGGTTGGAATATTTATTCATTAAATATTGTATCTAATAGTATTATATTAATAATACTTACAATAGTTAGTAGATTAATTTTTAAAGAAAAAATATTATTAGTTAACTATATTGGTATGTTAATTGGTATAATTGGATTATCAGTAATTGGGTTTTAATTAAATATTCAAATTTATATAAATAAATGTTATAATGAAAATAATAATAGAGGTGACATATGGCAAAGAAAAAAGAAGAAATAGAAGAAGTAAAAGAAAAAATAAGTATAATACCTAAAGAAATAAAAGGGTTGGTATTAATATTAATAGCAATACTTGGATTTTTAAGAGCAGGAATAGTAGGTAGATTATTTAGTGGCATATCAATTGTATTTTTTGGAGCATTTTTTAGATTAATATTTATTTTTATATTTTTTGTTGGTATTTATTATATTGTAAAAAGACAAAAACCAAAATATTTATCAAGAAAATATATTGGAGTATATACACTTTTTACTACTTTATTAATAGCAGCAACTGTATTTTTCTTTATGGATGGTATTCAAATAGAAAATGGTTTAATAAGAGCAGTATATGATAGTATAAAATATACATCTTTTGCAGTACAAAAGAATATATTAGATAGAATGGATTTATGGGGTGGAGGATTTTTTGGAGCATTATATACTTATTTTTCAATAAAGTTGTTTGATATTATTGGTACAAAAATAATGATGGTAGTGCTTACTTTGTTTTCAGTAGCACTTATATTTGATAAATCATTTTTAAATTTAATTAGAAAAATATTTACTAGGAAAAATAAAGATGATGAAGAAAATAAAAAGATCATTAGTGATATTGATGAAGTGTTAAGAAAAGAAAAAGAAGAGAGTTTAAAATATAGTGAAAATATTTATTATAAATTACCACCAATTGAATTACTTGAAAATCCAAAGAAGATAAATACAAAAACAAACGAGTCATCAGTTAATTCAAATATAAGCTTATTACAAAAAGTATTATCAGATTTTGATATAGAAGGTAAAGTAGTTGAAGTACATGTAGGTCCTACTGTAACTCAATTTGAACTAGAAATAAAAGCAGGAACAAAAGTCACAAGATTACTTAGTATAGATAGAGAAATAGCGTTAGCATTATCTGCCAAAAGTGTTAAAATACAAGCTCCAATACTAGGTAAAAACACTGTAGGTGTTGAAATTCCAAATAAAGTGGCATCAATAGTTACACTAAAAGAAGTATTAACACAGGTACCTGAGGCAACGCTTGCCAATAGACTTACAGTTGCGCTTGGAAAAAACATACTTGGTGAACCCATATTTATGGATATAAATAATACTCCGCATTTACTTATAGCAGGTGCAACAGGATCTGGTAAATCCGTATGTATTAATTCAATAATAATATCACTACTTATGAGAACAAGACCTGATGAAGTAAAATTAGTACTTGTAGATCCAAAAAAAGTAGAATTAAGCATATATAATGGTGTACCACATTTATTATCACCAGTAGTAACTGATCCTAGAAAAGCATCAGTAGTACTTAAAAAGATAATTGAAGAAATGGAACAAAGATATGAAATATTTACTGAAACAGAATCAAAAGATATAATTAGTTATAATAAATATGTGATAAATAAAAACATGTCAGCACCAGAGGATCAAAAAATAAAACCATTACCATATATATTAATAATTATAGATGAACTTGCAGATTTGATGCTTGTTGCAGCAAAAGAAGTAGAAGACTCAATAATGAGAATTACTCAGATGGCAAGAGCATCAGGAATACACTTAATTGCAGCTACTCAAAGACCATCTACTGAGGTAATAACAGGTATAGTGAAATCTAATATTCCTTCTAGAATATCTTTTGCAGTATCATCTCAAATTGATTCTAGAACAATACTTGATAAAGCAGGAGCAGAGAAGTTACTTGGTAAGGGTGATATGTTATTTATACCTATGGGAGAAGGAATCCCTCTTAGAGTACAAGGTACTTTTGTATCAGAAGAAGAAATAAAGAAAATTGTCAATTATACAGTTAGTCAACAAAAAGCAAAATATGATGAAAAGTTATTAAATGTTACTGAAAAACAGACTATATCTTCAAATGATTATCAAGAAGAATATGAAGAGCCTCTATATAATGAGATAGTAGAGTTCGTTATAAAAGCCAAGAAAGTAAGTGCATCACTTCTTCAAAGAAGATATCGTTTAGGATATAATAGAGCAGCCAGGATAATTGATTTACTAGAAGAAAGAGGAATAATAGGGCCTCCAAATGGTGCAAAACCAAGAGACGTTTTAGTAGCATTAAAAGAAGATAAAGATGATGATAACTAAAAACTGTTTATTGTTTTAAAAATATATTTATGATAGTGTTACATATATAATAGGAGGAATATTTATGGATAATATAGATTATGAAAAAAAGAAAGGAAATAAGTTAATAATTATTTTATTTATAATATTGTTTTTATTGGCAATAGCTGCAATACTATATTTTATGTTTATTATTCCAAATAATAATAAAAGTAATAAAACAACTACAAAGACAGAGCCAATTACAACTTCAATTACTAGTACAACTACTACTAGAAGTTTAACTTTATCGGAAAAACAAGCTATAGCAAAAATTTTAGAACTAGCTAAAAATCCAGATTTGAAAATAATAACCAAATTAGAAACAAAAATATTGGTGTCATATATTGGTTCAAACAATAGTAGCGTTGAAAATAATTGGGAAAATGAGTATGGTGTATATATTGAATTAAAAGAAGGTAAAATATATCTTACAAATAAAAATTATAGTTCAGAAATTACCGATATAAACGAAAAAATAATATTTATGGTAACAATAAATACTTCTGGTGCAGGATATGGACATGATACATATGGCTTCTTAACAGAAAACAAAAATGTATATGCGTTAGAACCAGAAATGTTAAATCCCGAAGTACTAGAAAATAGGACTTCTTCAGTTTCAATATCAGATCAAGTAAAAAATAAATTATTAAAAAATGAATCTCAAAAATTAGGATTAAAAAGAATAAATGGTAATTATAAAGTTGAAGCATTTACAGAATATGCTGGAATGAATCTTACTACACCGTATTCTGTTCAGACTGTATATACAGATGACAACAATATAAGATTGATTGACGATATGAACTATATACATCCTAGATACATTAGTTTTTGTGGAACGCGCCATTTTCTAAAAATATATAAAGATAAAAAGTTAAGCATAAGTGATGATGAGAAGTTACAAAATTCTTTGAAAGAAGACTTAATTTATAAAAAAATATTTAATTTTGGGTCTATTACTTCAGGCATAAAAACGTATTATATTATTATTGATGAAAATAATTATATATATGTTGAAACGCAAAAAAATTATAATTCTTCTTCAAGTGAAGGTGTTGAAAACAAAGTTGATTTATATAGTTTAACAGCAAAATATGTATCACATTCAATTAGTAAAGAAGGTAAAAAACTTACAATTAAACTAAGTGATGGTAAACAATTAGTAATAGAAGATGAATATACAATTGAATTGTTTAAATAAAAGCCTATATAGGCTTTTTTAAATGTATGTTATAATTATTTTAAGGAGATGATATTATGGCAACATCACATATAGAAAGTAATAAAGAAGATATTGCAGATATAGTTCTTATGCCTGGGGACCCACTTAGAGCTAAATATATTGCAGAGAATTATTTGGATGATTATAAATTAATTAATCAAGTTAGAAATATGTATGGATATACTGGATATTATAAAGGTAAAAGAGTAACTGTTTTTGCATCAGGGATGGGAATACCAAGTGCAAGTATATATACTTATGAGTTATATAAATTCTATGATGTAAAAAAAATAATAAGAATAGGTACAGCGGGGACACTTGATCCAAATGTTGATGTACTTGATATAGTACTTGCAACTTCATCTTATAGTAAAACTAGTTTCGATGAATTAATAGATAATAAAGATATTAAAGAAATAAATGCCAGTATAAATGCAAATAATATTATTAAAGATACTGCAAACAAATTAAATATTAATATTAAAGAAGGTAAAATAATTACTAGTGATGTGTTTGATTTGTTTTCAGATAATCCAGAGAGTTTTATGAATAACTTTCCTAATGATAAATATTTAGCTATAGAGATGGAAGCATTTGGTATATTTTATTTAGCAAATAAATTAAATAAAGAAGCAGCTTGTATTCTTACAATAGTTGATTCAAAATATTCAAATAAAAAATTAAGTAGTGAAGAAAGAGAAAAATCACTTGATAAGATGATTACTCTATCACTAGAATCTATATTATAAAGGAGCAATATGAATTATAAAAAATACAAATATGATAATTACAAGTTACATATTATTAAAACAAAAAAATTTGTAAAAACACTTGTAGTCTTAAAGTTTAGAACTTCACTTTCAGAAGAAAAATATAATAAGATGTTATTATTATCTCAAATACTTACATATTCAACAAAAAAATATAATAGCAATCAATTATTAAATAAGGAATTATTAAAAAATTATAATACTAATATAAATAGCGAAACATTTATTTGTGGTAACAATATTATTTCGAGTTTTTTTATGTCTTTTTTAGATGATAAATTAGTTAATGATAATGTGTCAGATAATAGTTTTAATATATTAAATGAGGTATTATTTAATCCTAATATTATAGATAAGCAATTTGATCAACAAGCATTTGACATTTCATATAAAGAAATAGAAAATAGTATCAAAGAGTTAAAAGAGCAACAAGAAGATTATGCAAGATCATTGTTATATAAAAAGATGAATAAAAATGCTCCATATGCAATTAATATTGAAGGTAATCTTAAGATATTAAAAGAAATAAATTCAAAAAATTTGTATGGTTTTTATAAAGAATTTATTAAAGGTTGTAATATTGATATATATATAGTTGGTAATGTTGAAGATGATAATATTATAGAAAAAATTAGTAGTATATTTAAAAATAATAAATCTAAATATATTGATTATTCTTGCTATTATGACTTAAAAATAAATAATAAGGTAAAAAAAGTAATAAAGAAAAAAGAAACTAATCAAGCCAAGCTATTAATTGGGTTTGATATAGAAAAACTAAACACATTTGAAAAAGTATATGTACTTTCAGTATATAACTACTTACTTGGTGGCTCTGCAACATCTAGATTATTTAAAAATGTAAGAGAAAAAAATTCTCTAGCATATTATGTGAATTCAAGAAGTAAAACTTTTGACAACATATTAATTATATCAACTGGAATTGATAAAAGAAATTATGAAAAAACAGTAGATTTAATTATGAAAAATATGGATGATTTAAAACAAAATATTGAAGATGAAGAATTTAATTTAGCAATTGAAAATAAGATTTCTAGATATAATAAAATATTAGATACTGCTTTTGGTATAGTTGAAATGTATTATAGTTCTATATTAGATGAAACAAATGATATAGATGAATATATTACCAATATTAAAAAAGTAACTAAAAAAGATGTAATAAATATTGCAAATAAAATAAAATTAAATACTATATACTTATATGGGGGTGATCAAGTTGGAAAAAATTAAAATAACTAGAGTGAATAAAGATATAATAATTGAAAAGTTAGATAATGGACTTACTATAATTTTTTGTAAGACAAAAGAGTTTATAGTAAAATGCGCATTTTTTTGTACAAAATATGGTTCAAAAGATTTAGAATTTATACCAATTAATGAAAATAAAATGACATCATTTCCACAAGGAGTTGCTCACTTTCTTGAACATAAAGTGTTTGAACAAAAAAACGGAGAAATAGTGTTTGATATATTTTCAAAAAATTTAGCAGATGCAAATGCTTATACTTCACAAGATAGAACTAATTATCATTTTTCATGTAGCGAGAATTTTTATGAGAACCTAGAAACATTACTAGATTTTGTTCAATCACCATACTTTACTAATAAAAATGTCGAAAAAGAAAAAGGAATAATTAGTCAAGAATTAGAGATGTATAATGATAATCCAAATTGGACTTCGTATAGAAAAAAATATGAAAGTTTATTTTCAAAATCGGGATATAAATATGATATAGGTGGCTCAGTACCAGAAATTATGAAAATAACAAAAGAAGATTTATATAAATGTTATAATACATTTTATAATCCAAGTAATATGTTTTTAGTAATAACTGGTGACTTAGATGAAAATGAAGTAATAAATTTTGTTAAAAAAAATCAATCAAAGAAGAAATATGATAAACAAAAAGAGATAATTAGAAAAGAAATAGAAGAACCAGAAGAAGTAAAAGTAAAAAAACTAGAATTTAAAGATAATGTTGTTACACAAAAAAGTACATTAGCATATAAAATAAAATTTAAAGATACTAAAGATGAAAATATGTATTTAAAAGAAAAATATATTGATATATATTTAATGTCTTTATTTGGTAATTTAACTACATTTAAAGAAAATATGATAAAAGATAAAGTAATTAAATCTGATTTTTGGTTTTATAGTGAAAAAGCAGATGGTTATATGGTTATTTCTTTTGAAGGCAATACTATTAAACATAATAAATTTAAAAATAAAATTAATAAAATAATTAATATTAAGAATCCTGATAAAGAGAGTTTTGAAAACTATAGGAAGTATTTTATTGAAAGAGTAATAAGTGATTATGAAACACCATTAGGTGTTTGTAACAGATTATTTAATTTATATTTTGATTACAATAAAATATTTAGCAATTTGGTTGAGCTAATTGAAAGTTTAAATTATAAAGATTATACAAATTTTATTAAGTCTTTAGATTTTTCAAATAAAACAGAAATTATTATGAAACCAAATAATAAGTAATTGACATTAAAAATTATAAATGATAAAATCAATTTATTAAATCGATGATTGAAATTAGTAATAATATTAATATTTATAGAAAGTTAGTGGTTGATGCAAACTAATAATATTGTATTATGAATCTATTCATAAGAGGGATTAAAAATCCACGGATAACCGTTAAAAGAATTAAGACTATAATAGGATGGCACCGCATATATTGCTCCTATAATATAGTCTTTTTATGTAGGAGGAAACATGATAGACATAAAATTAATTAGAGAAAACAAGGAACTAGTAAAAGAAAATATTAAGAAGAAGTTTCAAGATGAGAAATTACCATTAGTAGATGAGGTTTTTAATGAAGATATTGAATATAGAAAAGTAAAAACTGATGCTGATAATCTTAGAAAAAAAAGAAACAATTTAAGTGATAGTATTGGATTGCTAGTTAGAGAAGGAAAAAAAGAAGAGATTTTTAATATTAAAACACAAGTATCTGATATTAATACAAAGATCGTTGATTTAGAGCAAAAAGAAGCGGAACTATTTAATAGTATTCAAAAGAAAATGATGATTATTCCAAATATTATTGATCCTAGTGTACCAATTGGTAAAGATGATAGCCAAAACAAAGAATTAGAATTATTTGGAGATAAAACTAGTTTTGATTTTGAGATACCTTATCATTCAGAAATAATGGAAAAACTAAATGGGTTAGATTTAGATAGTGCAAGAAGAGTAGCTGGTAATGGTTTTTATTATTTACTTGGAGATGTTGCAAGACTTCATAGTGCAGTATTAACATATGCTAGAGATTATATGATAGAAAAAGGATTTACATACTGTATTCCTCCATTTATGATAAGAGGAGATGTAGTAGATGATGTATAAAATTGAAGGTGAAGATTTATATTTAATAGGTACCAGTGAACACTCAATGATTGCAAGATTTATGGGACAAATAGTAAAAGAAGAAGAACTACCTTTAACTTTAACTTCTTATTCTCCGTGCTTTAGAAAAGAAGTAGGGGCACATGGTATAGAAGAGCGAGGAATATATAGAGTTCATCAATTTGAGAAACAAGAAATGATAGTGCTTTGTAAACCAGAAGAATCAGCTGATTGGTATAATAAGATGTGGAAATATACCGTAGATTTATTTAGAACTTTAAATATTCCAGTTAGAACTTTGGAATGTTGTAGTGGAGATCTAGCTGATTTAAAAGTAAAATCTTGTGATATTGAAGCTTGGAGTCCAAGGCAAAAGAAATATTTTGAAGTTGGAAGTTGTTCTAATCTAGGAGATGCACAGGCAAGAAGACTAGGTATTAGAGTAGCAAATAATAATGAAAAATACTTACCACATACATTAAATAATACAGTTATTACCCCGCCTCGTATGTTAATAGCATTTTTAGAAAATAATTTAAATGCAGATGGAAGTGTTAACATTCCAGAAGTATTGTCTCCTTATATGGGTGGTTCTAAAAAAATAGAGGTAAAATAAAATGAGTATAATTTTTTGGGTACTAATATTTATATACTTTTTATTAAAAGAATTAATAAATTTATCTAGAAAATATTAATTCTTTTTCTTTTAATATTTTGTTATAATATATAATAGAGGTGTAATATGAATAGATATTTAGAATATAAAGAAAAGTATAATACTTTTATATATGATAGTTTTACCATAAATGATTTAGATGATAAATTAGTTATTACATATAATTATGAAATAGAAAACCTGGAGAAATTTAATCACGTAATTAATATTTATAAAAAATCTAATATCAGTTATGATAGAGAGTACTTAGAAAAATTAGTATTTAATATTGGTTTAGCAGAGTTAATTAGTTATTGGAAAGCAACTTGTTCTTTTAATATTATTATTAAATGTGGCTCATTAGACATATATCAAATTAATTGGTTTAAAAAGCTATTTTTTATGGGCTTAGGAGAGTTTTTCTATGTTAATGATATAAATATTAGTCAAGATGATATATTTAATCTAGAGTGTTCTAATAAGTTATATAATGCTAATAATAATAAAGAGTGTAATGGTAATTTAATACTTGTTGGTGGAGGTAAAGATTCAATTGTATCACTAGAAATATTAAAGAACTTTGACAATGGTGTATTAATTATTAATAAAAGAGATGTGTGTTTTAAGTGTGCTTATCTAGCTGGTTATTCTGATTCTAAAATATATAATATAGAAAGAATAATTGATAAGAGATTGCTTGAATTAAATGCTAAGGGATATTTAAATGGTCATATACCACTTTCTGGATCATATGCATTTATATCTTATTTATGCGCATATCTATATGGATATAAAAACATAGTATTATCTAATGAATCAAGTGCTAATGAAGTAAGCGTTAAAGATACTAGTATTAATCATCAGTATTCTAAAAGTTATGAATTTGAAAAAGATTTTAGGGAATATTCAAATAAATATTTGGGTAATTTAAATTATTTTAGTTTACTTCGCCCACTTAGTGAATTACAAATTATGAAGATATTTTCTAAATATCCTAAATACTTTAATACATTTTTAAGTTGTAATAATGGAGGTAAGATAAATAATATTGGTAAAGCAGATTCTTGGTGTTTAAATTGCTCTAAATGCTTATTTATATATATAATATTTAGTAACTTTGTTAGTGATGAAAAACTAATAGAAATATTTGGAGAAAACTTGCTTGATAGAAAAGATATGCTAGATGATTTTATTAAACTTACTGGCAATAGTACAAATAAACCTTTTGAATGTGTTGGTACTTTTGATGAGGTTAATTACTCAATTATGAATAAAATAAATAATTCTAAAGATTTACCATACTTACTTGAGTATTATAAGACTAATTTTTATAACAACAATTATGATAAAGAATTATTAAAAAAATTTGATAATAATCACTTTTTAAGTGATGAATTAATTAAATTAGTAAAGGATGATTGATAAGATAATTAATGAAATTAAATCATATGATAAAGTGCTTATACTAGGATTTGCAAGAGAAGGAATATCTACATACAAATTAATTAGAAAATATTTAAAAAATAAGCCTTTAGTAATAGCTGATATAAATGATAAAGTACTTGAATTGAATTCATATTTAAAAGAAGATAAGAATATTACTTTAATCTTGGGTAATAATTATTTAGATACTATTAATGATTATGATTTAATTATTAAATCTCCGGGTATTAATTTAAAACATATCGATGTTAATAAAATAAAAGAAAAGATAACATCACAAACAGGATTATTTTTAAAATATAAAGATATAAAAGTAATTGGCATTACAGGTACTAAAGGAAAAAGCACTACAACATCTTTAATATATGAAATATTAAAAAAATGTAATAAAAAACCAATACTTTTAGGTAATATTGGAATACCAATATTTAGTGAGATAGAAAACATTAAAAAAGATAATATAGTTGTACTTGAACTTAGTTGTCATCAACTTCAATATACAGAGGGGTCTCCAAATATAAGTATTTTATTAAATATTTATGAAGAGCATTTAGATTTATATAAATCATATGAAGAATATATAAATGCTAAACTAAATATATTTAAATATCAAAATAAAAATGATTATAAAATATGGGGAATAGATAGTGTAGACACATTTAATAGATTAAAACTTGATGATAAAACTTACGAAATAACTTTTAATAAAGATATTATTAAAGGAGATAATGCTATATATTTAGATAATAATAAATTATATTTACTTAAAGATGATAAGACTAAAGTTATATATGATGCTAACGTAAAAAGATTAATACTTGGCGAACATAATTTATATAATATAGCAGTAGCTTTTGCCGTATCAGTGATATTAAAATTAAGCATTAATAAAGTTGGTAAAATAGTAAATAAATTCAAACCATTGGAGCATAGATTAGAATATGTAGGTAAATATAAAAAAATATATTTTTATAATGACTCAATTGCTACTATACCAAGAGCAACAATAAGTTGTATTAAGTCAATTAGTAATTTAGATACAATTATTATTGGTGGTATGAATAGAGAAGTAAACTTAACAGAATTAGTAGATTTTCTAAATAGTAATGAATGTAAATTAAGTAATTGTATTATGCTTCCAGATACTGGTCATATAATTGCTAGATATATTAAATATAAGAATGTATATTTAGTTAATAATATGGAAGAAGCAGTTAAAAAAGCATATGATGTAACAGATAAAAATAAGGCTTGTGCTCTATCACCATCAGCAGCAAGTTATAATGTTTATAAGAACTTTGAAGAAAGAGGTAAACATTATAAAGAATTAGTTATTAAATATTCAAAAAGATAGACATTAGTCTATCTTTTAAATTGATTTGGTTTTCTGTTTTTAGGTACTAATACTTTTGTTTTACCAACACCAATATCTATTTGGTCAGTTTTGCCTACATACTTATCTCCATCTATACAAATATCAGGGCTATTTGGCAAATAAAAAGATGCATTATCAGAACTAAATTTAATATATTTATTACTGAATTTTAATTTATTTCTTAAACTTGCAATTATTGAATCAATAACCTCTACGTTACTATCTGCACTTAATATACTTATTTCAAAAAGTCCATCATCTACATAACAATCTCTAATAAAATTATTAAACCCACCAATTCTTTTTTGATTAGAAATAATAATAATAGCGGCATTACCAAATATCATATGTTTATCAGTTTTACATACATAAGGTATTTGATTTACTTTATTAAATATTAGGTCTTTTGCACCAGTAAGTAAATATCCTAAATACCCTGTTCCTCTTTTTAATACTGAAGGAACATCATATGGAATATTAAGTAATTTTCCACATCCTGCAGTATATACAAAGGGTGTACCATTAATTGTAGGTATATCCAACTCTTTTTCTTCTCCACATAATATATCTTCTAAATGTCTTTCTATTTTACTTCCCTTTAATCCAATTATAGTTTTAATATCATTAGTAGTACCATGAGGAAGATGAGATATAAGTACATTCCTATTAATAGTATTCTTAACTAAATTATTAAAAGTACCATCTCCTCCAATAGAAATAATAATATCACCATTATTATATCTATAATTATCAAATAACTGACTAAATACAGTATTTTTATCTTTTGATTTAATAATATAGGCATCATAACCACATTTATTAGAAGCGATACAAATATCTTCTTCTTCAACCCAAGACAAAGTATTAAAACCGGTGGCATTATATAAAAAAACAATTTTCTTTTTATTACTCATAAATACTCCTTAAATGTAGTATTTATCATATATCATAAAATATAAGTAGTCAAGCAAAATAACTTATAGTATAATATAAACCAAGGAGGGAAGATGAAAACATATTATATTAAAACTTTTGGCTGTCAAATGAATGAACACGATAGTGAACAAATATCTTCCTATCTTGAAGATTTAGGTTATAAAAAAATAGATAATTATATAAATAGT
>CAYNHX010000001.1:25706-48124 GCA_964397275.1 uncultured Muribaculaceae bacterium
ATACATGTGCTATTAGAGAAAATGTGCATAATAAAGTATACGGTATGTTAGGTAGATTAAGAAAATTAAAAGAGAAAAAGAAAAATTTAGTTGTGGGTATCTCTGGGTGTATGTCTCAAGAAAAAGAAGTAAAAGAAATAATAAATAAAAAATATAAATGGATTGATTTTGTATTTGGTACATATAATATTAATGAACTGCCCAATATATTAAAAGCTATAGAAAAAGAAAGAAAACTCAATATTAATGTACTAGATAAATTTGATGAAATAGTAGAAGACATTAAATATAATAGAGAATCTAAATATAAAGCATGGGTAAATATCACAGATGGATGTGATAAGTTTTGTACATATTGTATTGTTCCTTACACACGAGGAAGACAAAGAAGTAGAAAAAAAGAAGATATATTAAGAGAAATAAATACATTAGTAAAGCAAGGATATAAGGAGGTTACATTACTTGGTCAAAATGTTAATTCTTATGGTAAAGATTTAAAAATAAAATATTATTTTGAAGATTTACTTTTAGATGTTTCTAAAACTAAAATAGATAGAGTAAGATTTGTAACGAGCCACCCTTGGGAATTTACAGATAATATAATTCAAGTAATTAAAAATAGTAGTAATATAATGCCCTATATACATCTTCCAGTACAATCTGGTAGTAATAATATATTAAAAAAAATGGCAAGAAGATATACAAAAGAAGAGTATATAAAGTTATATAAAAAAATTAAAAAAGAAATACCAAATGTATCAATTAGTACAGATATAATAGTTGGCTTTCCTAATGAATCTAAAAAAGATTTTAGTGAGACATTAAAATTAGTTAAAAAATGTAAGTTTGATTTTGCTTATACATTTATTTATTCAAAAAGAGAAGGTACTCCTGCAGCTAAAATTGATGATAAAATATCTTTATTAGAAAAAGAAAACAGGTTAGCTGAGTTGAATAAATATATAAAAAAATATATGTTAAAATCAAATAAAAAAATGCTAAATAAAGAAGTAAATGTGCTCATTGAAGGCAAGAGTAAAACAAATAAAAATGTGTTAACTGGTTATACAGATACAATGAAAGTCGTAAATATAATAGGTGATAGCAAGTATATCGGTAAGATTGTAAAGGTTAAAATAATTAGTACAAAGACTTTTAGTTTAGATGGAAAAGTTATATAATATAAATGGAGGAATAAAATGAAATTATATGAAGAGTTAGTATGGAGAGGATTTATTAAGGACGTTAGTGATGAGGCTCTTGCTAAGAAGTTATTAAATGAGGATAAGATTACATTTTATTGTGGTTTTGATCCAACAGGAGAATCTCTTACAGTTGGACATCTAGTACAAATAATTAGAATACTATTATTACAAAAGTATGGACATAAACCAATAGTGCTTGTTGGTGGAGCAACCGGATTGATTGGTGACCCTAAAGAAAGCGGAGAAAGAAAACTATTAACATTAGATCAGTCATTAAAGAATGCAGAAAAAATTAAAGATCAATTAGGCAAATATATTGATTTTAATGATGCAATTATGGTTAATAATTATGATTGGATATCTAAGATAAATGTTATTGAGTTTCTAAGAGATTATGGTAAAAACTTTTCAATTAATTACATGCTTGCAAAAGATTCAGTTGCAAGTAGATTAGAATCTGGTATATCTTATACTGAATTTTCATATATGATATTACAATCTATTGATTTTATGTATTTATATAAAGAATATAATTGTAGATTACAATTTGGTGGATCTGATCAATGGGGTAATATAACTGCGGGACTAGAGTTGATTAGAAAGACTATTAATGATAAAGAAGATATATTAGGAATTAGTTCTAATATGTTGAATAAAGCAGACGGTACTAAGTTTGGTAAGAGTGAAAAAGGTGCTTTATGGCTTGATAAAAACTTAACATCAGCATATACTTTATATCAATATTTTATTAATACTACAGATAATGATGTTATTCAGTATTTAAAAAGTTTAACTTTATTAGAACCAAATAAGATTAATGAATTAGCAGAAAGTGTAGATAAAGAACCACACTTGAGAAGAGCTCAAAAAGAGTTAGCAAAAGAAATAGTTGTATTCTTACATGGCAATGAGGAGTATGAAAAGGCATTAAAAATAACTGATGCATTATTTAGTGGTAACATATTAGAATTAAGTAAAGAAGACTTAGAAGATGCCTTAAAAGATGCTGAAGTCTTTGATATAGGCGGAGGTAATATATTAGATATTTTAGTAAATAATAATGTAGTATCATCTAAAAGAGAAGCAAGAGAATTTATTTCAAATGGAGCATTATATTTAAATGGAAAAAAGCTTGATGATGAAAATCTAGTGCTTAACAAGTCAAATACTTTATATGATAAATATTTTGTATTTAGAAAAGGTAAGAAAAATTATTATTTGGGTATAGTAAAATAAAAAAACAGCTTAGCTGTTTTTTATTTGTTATAAAATTCTACGATTAATGATTCTTTAATATCTGCATTAAGTTCACTTCTTTCTGGATAACGTATATATTTTCCAGTTAAAGTGTTCTTATCAAATGACACATAATCAACGGTTTTGTTTACTGATTCTAAAGCCATTTTTATTGCTTTATGATCTTTAGAGTTTTCTTTTACAGATATTTCATCACCAGGTTTAACCTGATAAGATGGAATATCTACTTTTTTACCATTAACTAATATGTGTCCATGATTAACAATTTGTCTTGATGCTCTTCTTGTTGTACCAAGTCCCATACGATATGCTATATTATCTAATCTACTTTCAAGTAGTTTTAAAAAATTTTCACCATGCATACCTTTTAGTTTGCCAGCCTTATCAAAAGTTAGTCTAAATTGTTTTTCATTAACACCATAAACAAATCTTAATTTTTGTTTTTCAAATAATTGTACTTTGTAGTTTGATGGTTTACCTCTTTTTACTGTTTTTCCATGTTGTCCAGGTCCAAAAGGACGCTTTGCTAAATCTTTACCACTTTCTAATATTGAAAACAATAATCTACGACTCTTTTTATAACTAGGTCCAGTATATCTTGACATTTTTCCTCCTTATATATTACATAATCTCAAGGACTATTTGTCATTATATAGGGTGTTTATTCAGTATTTTCATCTTTGCAGCCAAAGACTACTAATATCCCTTAGGTAATAAACACGTTACACAATTCAAACAGTGCTGCATTAAGTTCATGCAAGTTAATTATACTAGAAAATACTAATATGTCAATAAAATAATAATATATGCTATTTGAAATTTAAAAAATATGTAGTATAATTAAATAGAAAATATGTTAGGAGATACAAATATGAAGAAAGTATATGCTAGTATTGATATTGGTTTTGATACTACTAGAGTATTAGTAGGTGAATATTATCAAAATGATTTTAATATACTTGCTGTTTCTTCAGTAAAATCAAAAGGAATAGAAGAAGGACTAGTAATTGATTTAGAAAAAGAAGTATCTCAAATAAAATTAGCATTAGCAGAAATTGAAGAAAAAATAGGAGTGCTAATTAGTAAAGCAATTGTTACTATACCAAGTAACGGTGCTGAATATAGTATATTAAATGAAAAAATAAAGGTGGATACTGAAGATAATATTATTACTGGAGATATAATTACAAAACTAATAAATAATGCGGTTAAAGATGTACTATCACCTAATATGGAACTGGTTTCAGTAATGCCAATTGATTTTAATATTTATAAACAAGGAGTAAAATTAGAGACATTAAAAGATCCAAAAGGAAAAATAGCAGATGAATTGTCAGTTAGATTAATGAGTATAATTGTACCAAAATCCCACATAGTATCAATAATTAGTGCAGTAGAAGAAGCAGGAGTAGAAGTTGTTGATATATGTTTAGATGTAATTGCAGATTTTGAGCAAATAAAAAAAGAAGACTATGAAAAAGAAGTTTGTGGTATAATAAATATTGGTAAAGAAAGAACTAAGTTATCAATATTTAATAAAGGTATTATTACTAATAATTCAATAATTAATATTGGTTCAAAAGTAATTGATGAAGATATAGCATATGTATATTATACTAGTAAAAAAGAAGCAAGAAAAATAAAAGAAAATTTTGGTATTGCAAATCCAAGATTTGCAAATAAAGAAGAAATATATGAGGTTGCTGATATTAATAATAAAAAAGTACAAATAAATGAATTTGAATTAAGTGAAATAATAAATAAAAGATTAGTAGAAATACTAAATATTTCTAAAAATGAATTAAAAGTATTAACAAATAAACAAATTAGTTATATAATGGTAACAGGTGGTATAGCAGATATACCGGCATTTAACTATACATTAGAAGATGTAATAAAAAATGGTGTTGTTTATAATTTAAAAGAATTAGGAATTAGAAAAAATAAATATGTTACAGCACTTGGTGCAATCAAGTTTTTCCTTTCAAAATTAAAATTAAGAGACAAAGATTATTCAATGTTTAGTAAAGATGAAATAAATTGTATGTTAGATTCAAAGAAGAATAAAAGTGGTTCTATCATTGGTAAATTTATAGATAGTTTTTTTCAAAGTTAAGGAGGATTTATTATGTTTGGAATGCCTGTTGATCAATTAGCAAAAATAAAAGTTGTAGGTGTTGGTGGTGGCGGTGGTAATGCTGTTAACCGAATGATTGAATGCGGAGTTAGAGGTGTTGAATTTATTTCTGTTAATACTGATTTGCAAGTATTAAACAGCACTAAAGCAGAAAAAAAAGTGCAAATAGGTGCTAAAATATCAAGTGGTTTAGGAGCAGGAGGTATGCCTGAAATAGGTAGAGAAGCTGCACTTGAGTCAAAAAAAGACTTAGAAGAAATGTTAAAAGGATCAGATATGGTATTTTTAACATGTGGAATGGGTGGAGGAACAGGTACTGGTGCTGCACCTATAATAGCAGAAATAGCACAAGGACTAGGAGCATTAACAGTAGCAATAGTTACTAAACCATTTTCTTTCGAAGGAAAAAGAAGAATGGCTCAAGCAATATCAGGACTAGCAGAATTAAAAAATCATGTAGATACTTTAATAGTAATTCCAAATGATAGATTAAAAGAAATAATTGATAAGTCAACTCCAATGATTGAAGCCTTTCATGAAGTAGATAATGTGCTTCACAGAGGTGTACAATCAATATCAGATTTAATAGCAGTAACAGGATTAATTAACTTAGACTTTGCTGATGTTAAAACAGTTATGGAAAAAAGTGGAAATGCACTTATTGGTATTGGATTAGGAACAGGAGAAAACAGGGCAATAGAAGCAGCAAAACAAGCTGTATCAAGTCCACTTCTTGAGACTAATATTCAAGGAGCAACAGACGCAATAGTAAATATTACAGGTGGTAAGAACTTAACTTTATTTGAAGCCGAAGATGCTGCAGAAGTTGTTAGAAAAACTGCTAATACAGATATTAACACAATATTTGGTGCGGTAATAAACGAAAATTTAACTGACGAAGTAATTGTAACTGTTATTGCAACTGGCTTTGAGAAGAATAATAAAAAAGAAGAAATAATTGATTATGATGAAAATATTAAAAACAAACCTGACGATGATGATGATGATGACGGGGAAGGTTATAAAATAAGGGATTATTTTAAGAACAAGAGAAGTTTTTAAATAAAACAATACTTTCGTATTGTTCTTTTATTTTATAGGTGGCAATATGGAAAAGATATATAAAAAATTACTTTTAACATCTAGTATTATAAAAGTATTTTATGCTAATTTATTTGCATTGGAATTAGAAGGTAGAGTTGATAGTAAAGAATATGAAGCAATAATTACAAATTTAATTGCAATTAGAAAAATGGAATCAGATGCTTTAAATAAAATATATTTACAGCAAGATAATAGAGAAACTATATTAAAAGAGTTACTTAAAAAAATACCTATAAAAGATAAGATTACAAATAATATATATAGAAGATTAGAAGATGTAATTAATACTTATTATATTGAAAGTTATAATAAAATATTTATTGAAAATATGGAAAAAGCTGAAGAAAATAAAGGCAATAGAAGCGATCATGATATTAATTTATTTGTAAATAGCTATTTAAAATCAGTAATTAATTCAAGTATAGAAACGAGCTTTATATATTTTTTAAATGAATCAATAGGAAGAGTAGAACAAGATGTTAGAGAAACGCTTATAAATGAAAAGTATCAAATATTTTTTTTAAACAAATCAATTGAAAAAGAAATGGTATTAAACTATTTTAGACAAGATAAACAGTTATATGTATATGCCAATCACATTGAATTAAATAATTTTAAAGCTATGCTTTTTGAATCGATAAAAAAAGCAATTATTGTTGATAAATTGAATGGTTTACTAGATGAGTTATATAGTGCTGATATATATAGCAAAAATTATAAAGCAAAAATTGAAATAATTTCTGTATATATTCGTAGTTTATCAACAGTATATGATGTTACAGAAATATTAAAAACCAAAAATGAAAGTAATAATATTGTTGCAAATTCTATAATTAATAGTATAATAATACTTATAGATCAAGATAAAAATAAAACAACAAAAAACCCCCCAAAATATAAGTATCCTAAAAATAAATAAAGAAGTTTATTTTATATAAAAATACATTAGTAAAAAAGGAGGTGAGTTATGAATTACGGTTATAATTATAATTATGGACAAGTAGCAACAAGTTCTTTGGTTGGTGCAATGTTAGTATTAGTAATAATTATGTCAATAATTGGTGTTGCAGCACTTGTAGTACTATTGGTATCTTTATGGAAAATATTTGTTAAAGCAGGTAAACCAGGATGGTATGCAATCATTCCTATATATAATGCAATAGTATTATATGATATAGTTGGTTATAAATGGTATTATATATTTGTAGTAATTGCAACATATATACCATATGTTGGTTGGATTGTATCATTATTATGGGGATTAACATTGGCATTTAAATTAACAAGATCATTTGGAAAAAGCGACCCAATGCCATTTGCACTTGGAGTAGCATTCTTACCATTTATTTTTTGGCCAATAATTGCATTTTCAAAGAAAATAAATTATTCTGGTCCAGCAGCCAAAGGCGATATAGATTTCAACAACTTATTTTAAAGATACTAAATGTATCTTTTTTTTATTTAATTATGTTATAATTACTTGGTGTAATAAACGAGTGAATATATATTATTTGGCAAATAATAATATGGGAGAACATTATGGAATATATTTATAAAATAGAAAATTTATATAGAAAATACAAAATGACTGACTACTTAGTTGAAGCTCTTAGTGATGTAACATTAAATATCAAAAAAGGAGAGCTAGTTGTAATACTTGGACCCTCTGGTTCTGGCAAATCTACATTACTTAATGTTTTATCTGGTATAGACAATGTATATACTGGCAATGTATTATTTAATGACACTAATATAAATATATTTAATGATTATGATTTAACTGAGTATAGAAAAAACAATTTAGGTTTTATATTTCAAACATATAATTTAATTCCTAATTTAACAGTAAAAGAAAATATTGAATTTGGATATCAGTTGTCAGAATTTCCATTTGATATTAATGAAATAATAGATTTAGTAGGACTATCTAGTCTAAAAAATAGATTCCCATACCAATTATCAGGAGGACAAATGCAAAGAGTAGCAATAGCAAGGGCAATAGTAAAGAATCCTAAAGTACTTTTTTGTGATGAACCAACAGGAGCATTGGATGAAAAAATCGGTAAAAAAATACTAAAATTACTTCAAGAAACGAATAAAAAATATAAAACAACAATAATAATTGTTACTCATAATCCAAGTATTGCTCAAATAGCTAATACTGTTATTAAAATGAATAGTGGTAAGATCGTAGAAGTTTATAATAATAAAAAAATTATTGATGCAGAAAAGATAAAGTGGGCGTAAATTATGAGATTACTGTTAGTAAATGCCTTTAAGGGATTAAAAAAAAGAAAAATACAAACACTAGCTATTATACTTATAATAGCACTTTCAACATCAATATATTCCTCAATGAATATGGCACTTGATAAATTAGAAAAAAGTTATAAATTATATTTGAGCAAACAAAATGTAGAGGATTTTAGTTTCATACAACAAATTAAGTTTATTGATGATTATTCAATTGAGGAAATTAATATATTAGAAAAAACTTTATTTATTAATACTAACTATGAAGAAAAATTATTAATTAATAGATTAAAAGAATGTATATTAAATAAATCAAATACATGTTTAGATGAAATATCATTGAGCAGATTAAACTTTATATTTATAAAATATAATGCCTTTGATAATAAAATTAAAGAAAAATTAAGTGCTACATCAAAAGAGTATAATTTTAATTATGATATTGAATATTCAAAGAATTTTGGTGAAAAAAGCAATACTTATAAGGCCATACTATATAGTAAAGATAGCAATATAAATAAACCATATATTCAAGAAGGAAGATTACCAGAAAAAGAAGATGAAACAACAATATTAGAGACATTTGCAAAAGAAAATAATATAAAAATTGGGGACAATTATATAATAGATAATATTAAATATAAAATAGTGGGTATAGTATATGCACCAGATTATATATATCCATTATTAACATATAGTACACCATTTTTTGATACTAAACATCATACAGTTTTATATTTAAATAAAGAAGGCTACGAAAAATTCTCTGGTTTAGCAGAAAAAGATTATGTTGGCAGATTTATTTCAAGAAAAGACATATCAAAACAGAAGAAAACATTATTTGATATTAAAAATAATAAAATATATCAAATAGCTGAAAATAAGAAAACAGGTATGACAATTAATCCAAATAATATTATTAGAGATGTTAGAGTAAATTCATTAAAGTCAGAGATAGACTCAGACAGGGTATTTGCAGAATATTTCTTATATCTTCTTTTAATAATTTCTACATTTATTATAGTAGTAATTAATAAAAAAAGGATTGATGATGAAAGATTACAAATTGGTATATTAAAATCATTAGGATATAAGTCATATAAAATAGCTACAAGTTATTTGGTTTATGTAATATTTGGTACATTTATTGGAGGATTGCTAGGATATGTAGCAGCATTATTTATTAGCCCATTTCAAATAAAAAAATTTGTTAGTTTTTTTAGTCTTCCAATAATCAGTAATATTGATAAGTTTAAATATTTAAGTGATTCAATATTTAAACCAATGATATTTTTGTCAATATTAAGTTTTATTATTGCAATATTTATGCTTAGAAAAAAACCTTTATATTTACTTAAAGAAGGCAGCAATTTAAAAATAAATATATTTAGCAAATTAATATCATTGATAACTAGAAAAATGAAGTTTAAATCAAAATTCAAGTATCAATTATTATCAAGATCAATAGGTAAATTAATAATAATAATAATTACATCTTTTTCAACAGGAATGCTTATAGTGCTTACATTAATTGGAATGAATTTATTTAATTCGCTTGTTAGTACTAGTTTTGATGAACTTAAGTTTAAGTATATAGTTGGATATATATCACCTCAAAGTGATTTGGGTAAAACAGATGATAATATACTAGAAGTTAGTATGAAATTAACTAAAGTTATTAGAAATAATAAAGAAGACAATATAAAAGATGAAGTAGTTAATATTAATGGTATGGATAGTAATAATAAGTATTATAAAATAAAAAATGAAGAAAGAAAGTACATATTAAAAGAAGAGCTAAAAGAAAATGAAATAATTATTAATAAGAATTTAAAAGAAATAGCAAAAGTAGGTAAAGGCGACACTTTAATATTTAATTACAATAATACAGAATATAAATATATAGTAAAAGATATTAATAATTCATTTATGGGAATTAGTAGTATAGTATCAAGAATAGAGCTTTCAAAAAAACTAAATATTGATGTTAATTCATATAATATGAAATATACTTCAAATAGTAAATATAAAAATATGGACAGTTTATCTAGTGATGAAAAAATAAGAATATCAAATATATTTGCTATTGAAGATTTAAAAAGAAATATGGAAAATCAGTTAGAAGGTTATAATGGTAGTATTTATATAATAATTATTTTTGCATCATTAATAGCACTTATTATAATTGCAGTAATGGCAAATATAGTTGTAGAAGAGAATAAAAAAATAATATCTCTTATGAAAGTAATGGGATATAGTAATAAAACAATTAGTAAAATAGTATTAAATATATATACTCCATTTGTAATAATATCTTATTTATTATCTATACCAGCAATGATATATTTATTAAAATGGATAGTTAGTCAAATTACAAAGGATATAGATATGGCTATACCAATATCAATATCATTTACAAAAGCATTTATAGGACTTTTAAGCCTTCTAATTGGATATTACATTGCAATATATATGTCGAAGAAAGTACTTTCTAAAATACCTCTTTCTTTGGCATTAAAAAGGGAGTAATACTTATGATAAAAAACATTATTGAATTAAAAAATATAGTAAAGAAATATTACCAAGGTAAAGATATAGTTTGTGCACTTGATAATATTTCATTAGATATTAAAGAACATGAAATATTAGTAATACTTGGTCCTTCTGGATCTGGGAAAACAACATTTTTAAATGTAGTATCTGGTCTTGATAATGCAACATCAGGTAAGATATTATATGAAAATAAAAATATAGCAAAATATAGTGATAGAAAGATAACAAAATTTAGAAAAAATAATCTAAGTTATATATTTCAAACTTATAATTTGCTTGAGCATTTAAATGTTAGGGAAAACATTATGATAGGCGAATTTAAAAAGCATAATAAAGAATTATTAGAAAAAATAATTTTAGATTTAAATTTAAAAAATCATGAAAAAAAATATATGTATCAATTATCTGGTGGAGAACAACAAAGAGTTGCAATAGGAAGAGCATTAATAAAAAAACCAAAAGTAATGTTTTGTGACGAACCAACAGGAGCACTTGATGAAAAATCTGGTAAGAAAGTATTACAATCGTTAGTAGATGTAAATAATATATATGGCACAACTTTACTAATTGTTACTCATAATCCAGGTATTGCACAAATAGCAGATAGGGTATTAAAAATGAATAGTGGTAAGGTAATAGAAATAATTAATAATGAAAAAAGAGTTAAACCTGAAGATATTTCTTGGGGATAAAAGGAGTTATTATGAAAATAATAAGTGGATATTTAAAGGGAAAAAATATCGAATTACCCGATAAAAAAATAACAAGACCAACAATGAATAGAATAAAAGAATCATTATTTGCTACTATAGATAGTAATTTAAAAGAAGCAGTAGTGCTTGATCTATTTGGAGGTAGCGGTGCATTATCATTTGAATCAATAAGTAATGGGGCATCAAAAGCATATATTATAGATAACAATTCCAAGGTAATACCAATTATAAATAAAAATATAAATAATTTAAAACTAAATGGTAAAATAATATTAATAAATGAAGATGCACATATTCAATTAAAAAAATTTTGTAAACAAAATATCAAGTTTGATATAATTTTCATTGATCCTCCATATAAAGAAAATATTATAGAGGATTTAGTAAATCAGATAATAAATCTTGATTTGCTAAAGAAAAATGGGTTAATAATATGTGAACATGAAAAGAAAATAAATATTAATCCTGATATTTTTATATTAAAAGAAAAAAAATATGGTTCAAAGCACATTACAATTTTATATAAATGTATTGACTGAAATAGTTACTTATGATATTATTGTCTATAGTAATAGAGAGGATGGTAATAAGTGAAAATATTTAAAAATAGAAAAGGATTTACATTAGCAGTAATTGTAATACTTGCAATTATTTTATTAATAGCAGTACCACAAGTAACAAAAATAATTAATAAAGCAACAGCAGACTCATTTATATCTTCATATAAAATGGTACTAAAACAAATGGATATATATGCTATGGAAGGAACACTTACTGGTGACAAAATTGGTGATACAAGTACTCCTGCATTATTAGCAAATTATGATCTAAATGATGACAACTATGACTTAACAATAGTACTAGTTTCAGGACAAACTAATAAATATACAGTTATACTAACTGGAAAAGGAAAATTTGCTTCAGTAGATTTTAGTGATGTTACAGATAATTGTTCTACAATAAATGTTGATTTAATTAGTGGAGATTCATCTCAGTGCATTACAGGTTCACATTTAATTAGAGGAGATTACACTGTTTCAGCAGAATAAAAGATATTATATATATCTTTTTTGTTTTATAAGAAAAATATAAAATTTATATTTTTTTCTTTTATATTTTTAAAAACTTTGATATAATGGTCGTAGTTTCATCAAAAGGAGGAAAATAATATGGCAAAAAAAGGTGAAAATCGTAGTTTAATTAGTTTAGTTTGTACTGTTTGTAAGCAAAAAAACTATACAACTCCTAAAAATAAGAAAAATAATCCAGATAGATTAGAGTTAAATAAGTTTTGTAAATTTTGTAAAAAGACTACTTTACATAAAGAAGAAAAATAAGTAATACTTATTTTTTAAAGTATTAAGAAGGTGCAAGAATGATAAATATTAATGATATAAAAAATGGTATGACTATTGAAATGGATGGAAACATATATTTAATTGTAGAGTTTCAACATGTAAAACCAGGCAAAGGTCCTGCCTTTATTAGAATTAAATTAAAGAATTTAAGAACGGGTTCTATAACTGAAAATACATATAATACAAATATTAAAGTTGCTAAAGCTAATATTGATAAAAAAGATATGCAGTATTTATATAGTGCATCAAATATATATTATTTTATGAATATGGAAACATATGATCAAATAGAAATAAGAAAAGAAAAAATTAGTGATGAAATAAAGTATTTAAAAGAAGGATTAGTTGTAGAGTTAAAATATTATGGGAACGAATTATTATCTATTACATTACCTGAAAAAATAGATTATAAAGTTTTAGAAACAGAACAAGCAGTAAAGGGTAACACTACATCAGGAGCATTTAAAGATGCAAAATTAGAAAATGGGTTAGTAATTAAAGTACCACTTTTTATTAATGAGAATGATAGTATAATATTATCTACCAAAGATGGAAAATATCAATCAAAAAATTGATATTTTTATTTTATATAACTTGATTTTAAATTTTAATAATGTTATGATTTAAATATAATTGGAGATAGTATTATGTGGAAAAAAATTACTGATTTTTTTAATAAAGAAAAAGATGATAATAAACCAAATTCAAAAAAGACATTAAAAGTAGAACTTGCACTTACGATTGTGCTTTGTTTTACTCTTGTTTTATCGGGTATAAGTGTTTTTACTGGTAAGAGTCCACTTGAAATATTGAGTATAGGTAAAGCAGGAAAAGTAAAAGGCAGTTTAGAAGGAGAAATATTATATAAAGACCCTAACGAGTATAAATTAATGTGTGGTAAAACAGAGCTTGGGACATATAATATTACTTATACTTCTAGTACAGATACAAAGAATACATTTATTTTTGAAAAAGACAATCCTGTTTGGGGGAAATCACAAAATATTAAATTTCAATTAAAAACAAAAGTAGGTTTTAAAATAAACGTTTTAACTTATAAAATAGTTAATATATCAAAGGGTAAAAGTATTTTATGTAAAGGTACATTTGAAGTTGCACCTATTGCAAAGAATATGTACCCTAGTGCATTTGTTGATATAAATGTTAAGAATACTACAATACAAGGTAAGTTGTTTCCAGATGCTATTTTAAGGGATAAAATAGCGATAATAAGAACTAATAATATATCTGAGTATAAAGATATAAATGTTGATAATAATGCACCTAAAATAATTAAAGTATCAATTAAGAGTTTAAATAAGATGCCAGTAGTATTAGTTTCTGCAGCAGATTCTGGTGAATTAGAAGGAAACATTAAATATGATATTTACAAATATGATAATAATAAATTAAGTGAAGAAGTATTTTTGACAAAAACTAATAAATATAAATTAAATTTTAATAAAATAGAATTACTAACACCATTAATGTTAAAAGTAGATAAGGGAACATATTTGCTTAAAATAACAATTACAGATAATGTGGGCAACATGGGTAATGTAGTTTTAAAATACATTACAAAGGATGCTACCGGCAAGATATATTTTGCTCTACCAAAAAAATAAGCATAATTTATGCTTTTTTATTTTAAATAATTTATTTGTATGTTAAAATAAATATGGTGATAATATGAAAAAATTCTTAGACAAGAATAAATATATAATAACTACATTTTTAAGTGGAATATTAGTGATTTCATTAATATTTATAATTCAAAAAACATTACCATTTGGTAAAAATTCTTTGCTTGCAGTTGATTTTTATCATCAATATGGACCAATGTTAGGTGAATTATATGATAAAGTGATGCATGGTGGTAATCTTATATATTCATTTAATGTTGGTCTTGGGATTCCATACTATAGAAATTTTTTAAATTATTTATCTAGTCCTTTTAATATTATTCTTTTTTTATTTAAAAGAGAACATATACTTACTGCATTTTCATTTATAATTGGTTTAAAAGCAATAGCAGCATCAACTACCATGGCATATTATTTACAAAAAAAGTTTAAAAAGGAAAGTATTTTAATAATAGTTTTTGGTTTAGCATACGGATTTTCAAATTATTTTACAGCATATTATTGGAACTTAATGTGGCTAGATGGTATGGTATTTTTACCGTTAATTATACTTGGAATAGAAAATATAATTAATAAAGGCAAAATAAAATTATATTTACTATCACTTGCAACAATGCTTTTTGCAAATTATTTTATTGGTTATATGATATGCATTTTCTCAGTTATATATTTTTTTGCATATTATTTTATTAAAAATAAATTTAGATTTTATTCTTTTTATAAAGCATGTTTAAGATTTTTTATTGGTTCAATTCTAGCATTTGGAATTGTAGCAGTATTCTTAATACCAATGTATTATGCTTTAAAATCAATATCTGCTACACATGATTTATTTCCACAAATACTTGAATATAATTTTAATTTGTTAAACTTTTTTGCAAATCATTATGCAGGAGTTGTTCCAACTGTATTTGCTAGTGATAAATTACCACTTCCAAATGTAAGTAGTAGTATTATAGTTATATTATCAGTATTATTATTTTTTGTTAATAAAAATATCGGAATTAAGAAAAAATTAATATATCTATTGTTAATTATATTATTTGTATCTAGTTTTGAAATAAAAACGTTTGATTTTATCTGGCATGCATTTCATGTACCAAATGATTTACCATATAGATATTCATTTATATATATATTTTTATTATGCTTAATAGGATATGAATCTGCTATTAATATTAGAAAATTAAAATACATATATTCATTTATATTATATGTATTTATTCTTAGTATGTTGTTATTACTAAAAACAAGATATTTTGTTAATATTGATAGCTATATATTTATAACAAATGCTCTATTTATATCTTTATATTTAATAGTATATACACTATATAAATATAATATATTTAATAAAAAGTATATAGAAGTAAGTTTAATAATATTTATTTTATCAGAGATGGTTCTTGTTAATAATCATAATTTAAATATTAATCAAAATTCTGTTGATTATATAAATAAATATACAATTAATAATTTTTCCTTAAAAGAGTTAAAAGAAAAAGATAAAAGTTTATATAGAATAGAAGAAAAAGATTATATGACATATAATGATGGCGCCTTTGTTGGTTATAATGGTATTTCAACATTTTCATCAATGGCATATGAAAGGGTATCTAAACTCCAAAGAAAACTAGGAATGGGCAGTAACGATATTAATAGTTATTACTATAATATGCAGACACCAGTATATAATAGTATGTTTGGTATCAAATATATAATTGGTGATTTGGAGAATAATAGTTATTATGACTTATTTATTGACGAGGGTGACAAAATATATAAATATAATTATAATCTTCCAATATTATTTCCAGTTAATAAAGGAATAAAAGACTGGACAAATTACTCACAAGATCCATTTGAAAATCAAAGCAACTTTATTCTTCAAGCAACAGGTGTTTCTGGTATATTTGATAAAGTATATGTTGATAAAATATCAGGATGTGAAGTCAATTCATTTAATGGAGATTATTTAGATTTTAAATTACATAAAAATATAAATGATTTGATTATTACATATAAAAACAATAATTATAAGAACTTATATGGATATTTTTATAATGCAAATATTAATAGTGTTTCTACATTAGAAAATTATAAATATTTTTCTCCTAACGAACCATACATAATTGAAATACCAAAAATAGAAGAACAAAAAATAGATGTTACAATAAATTTTAAATCTAATGAGGAAAGTTACTTATATGCATATATGTATAATATAAATAGCGATAATTTTATAAAAGCATATAGTATATTAAATAAAAATAATGTTAAGATAACAAATTATAAAAGTAACAGAATTGAAAGTAGCGTAAAAGTTGATTATAGTATGACAATGTATAGCTCGATACCCTATGATAATGGTTGGAAAGTATATATAAATAACAAACAAGTAAAAACATTTAAACTTGCTGAATCATTACTTGGATTTGATATTCCAAAAGGAGAAAATAATATAAAACTTATTTATATACCAGAAAAGTTTTATTTAGGAATTTCAATATCGCTTATTTCCCTTTGTATTATAATAGTTTATGAATTAAATACTATAAAAAGAAAAAAATAATGTTTTACTTTTTAATATTTTATGATAGAATATGTATAGTACAATAAAGGGGAAATTAATAAGGAGGCAACAAGTGTGATACTTAGTGTAATTGAAAAAACTAAGAATGATATTTTACTTAGGTGTAGTACATATAATGAGAGTATTATTAATTTTGAATTAGTTAAGATAGTTGATTCAGAAATATATAAATTAGCAGAAGATTTAAGTAACTTATTAATTAGTTTTGGTATTGATGAGAATGTAATTAGAAATAATATATCTAATGAAATTAAACAAAAAATTATTAAAAAGATAAAAAGAAAGTTATTTGTTGACTCTCTAGCATTACAAGTAACAAATGAATATTTTGTAGAGAAGTTTTATAACAAACAATATGATTACAACACAATAAATATAGAGTTTATTAATGAATTAAATAGAAATAAAGATTCCAATCAGCTTAATTTGGCAGAAGATTTAGATTTAAAAGAAATATATGAGTATATAGTAAAATATATAAAGGTAAATATATTACCTATTGTAAATGAAAATACTACAATTACAAATGAAGTAGATAGGGTAATTGCAGAGTCAGAATATAAATTAAAAACAGAAATCAGTAATATAATTAAGCAGTGTGATAACAAGTATTTAGAAATATTGATAGAAGAATTAAAAAAGAATAATGAAAGGGTAAATGGTATGGAGGATAAAAGTTATTTAGAAAACAATTATAAGTTTAGTGAATTTGATAATTTTGAATTTCCAGAAGAAATAAAAAGTGACAATTTTGATATTGAGTCACTATTATCAAGTACCCCTAGATTAGAAGAAAAGCCAAAACCTAGCGATATGCTTAATCAGTATGATGATATGACTCTATATAACAAACTGGTTCTTAGCCTAAATACAGAAGAAGAAAAATTAATAAGAAAAGAGCAGGAACAAAGAAAACAAAAAGAAGAAATAGATAAAAAGCTTGGAAATGTAAATGAAATTATTGAAAAAAATTTGGATAAACAAGAATTGTTAAGTAAATTAGATATGCAATTAAGAGAAAAAGAAGCAGATTTAAATAATAAATTAGCAGAAGCAGATGTAATATTCTTAAATATGATGCCGCTTATTAAAAGTTTAAATGAAATGAAAGAAAAGGTTGAAAATAAGGGTGATAATAATGAATGAGGTGTTACTTGGATTACAAGAGAAAATTAGTGAAAATAATAATCAATATAGAGACGTACTAGATAGGACAAATACATCACTTGAAAATAGAACAACAGTTCTTGTTGGGGGATTAGTTACACTATCTAATTACGAAGCAGATTTTACTCAAACTACTAATAAGTCTAATGAACAGTTATTAAATCCAATTATAAAAATAATAGAAGCTTATTGTGTTAAAGATTTAAGAAATATTGATAATGTTAATGAACAATTTTTAAAAAAGATTAGTGATAAATTAAATAAGATTGATATAGATACAGATGATAAAACAATTAAGTTTGTAGACAGTTTAAAAAAGCTTTTAAATGGAAAATATTTAGAGATAGTAAATATTAAAAGAGTACCATTTTTTAATGAAAACAGTGATAATATTGATATAGAAAATATTATTAATAGTTATACAAATATACTAATAGAAAGTAATATGTATAATGAAGAAAAGTTATCAGAATTATTTTTAGAATATAAAAATGATATATATAAAACAATAAAAAATGATTTAGACAGTTTAAATAAATTATATATTAGTAATTTTATTACAGAAATAGAAGATACTTTAACAGCAGATATTAATGTTAAAGTAAATGCACCAGAAAAAAACGAAATAGAAGAAAATATTCTTGATGATAAACCAGAAATAATTATTGAAAAAGAACCAGAAGTATTTATTGAAGAAAAGATTGAAAAAGAAAAACCAATCGAAGAGTTATTAAAAAACATTAAAGAAGAAAAAACAGAAGTAATAGTAAATAAACCAGCACCTAAAATTGATGAAATATTTGAATTAACAAAACCTAAGACAATTGATAATACAATCAGTGTTCCAAAATCAAGTATTAGCACATTAGATAAGGTAGAAGAAATTAAAATTGATGATTTACTAAATGCAATGATTGAAAGATTAACAAAAAGATTTAATGAAATAAAAAATCGTGAAGAATTAATAAAAATAGAAACAGAAAGACTAACAGAAGATGAAGACTTCTTAAAAGAATTGTTAGATAGTACTGATAAAAAAGCAATTTATTTAGAAAATCAAGAGAAATTATTAAGAGAAAAAGATATTGAATTAAAAGAAAAAGAAAAATCATTAGAGGAAAAACTAAATAAGATAATGCCATTTGCAAAAGCAGTATTAAAAACAGGAGAAGAAACACAGTAAAACTGTGTTTTTAATTTTATCTTGAATAATTTATATAACTATTATATAATGTTTATGTTGTCCTGTTAGCTCAGCTGGATAGAGCATCGCCCTTCTAAGGCGAGGGTCAAAGGTTCGAATCCTTTACAGGACGCCATATTAAAATAAGACTACTAGTTTGTAGTCTTTTTAATTTAATGTTATAATTATATTGGTGATAGTTATGAAAAAGACATTTAAATTTTTTTTCGCACTTTATATAACAAAAGGTTTACAAATATTAACTAAAATTTTTTCAAGAGAAAGAGGGACAAACTTGCCAGGTAAGTTAGCAATGAAAATATGTCCTGATTTTTTAAAACAAATAGGTAAACCAAAAACAATTATTATGGTAACAGGTACTAATGGCAAAACAAGTGTATCTAATTTTTTAAATAATATATTTATAAAAAACAGTATTTCTACTGTTAATAATTCAAAAGGTTCTAATTTAAATAATGGAGTAGCATCTGCATTAATTGAGGTAAGTACATTATTTGGAAATGTAAATAAGGATGTTGGTATTTTTGAAATAGATGAAAGAGGTTCAAGATATGTATATAATGACATAATACCAAATTATCTAATATGCACGAACCTATTTAGAGATTCAATTAAAAGGAATGGTCATAGTGAATTTATATTAGATAAAATGAATGAAAATCTTCCTAATGAAACGGTATTAGTATTAAATGCAGATGATCCAATATCTATAAATCTTGGTGTTAAAAACAAAAAAATATATTTTTCTGTTATTGGTAGCAAAAATAATTATGATGATATAGTAAAAGATGTTACCATATGTCCAAAATGTAAAAATAAATTGGTATATGAATATAGACATTATCATCATATTGGAAAAGTAAAATGTGAATATTGTAACTATAAGTCTCCAAAATCAGATTTTACTGTTGTAAAAATAGATAAAGAAAATAATTTGTTTATTGTTAGTGAAAATAAAAGAGAATATGTTTATGAACTGATATCTGACAGTATATTTAATATTTACAATATGATATCTGCAATTTCTATATGCAGATTATATGGATTATCACATGAAAAAATATATAAAGCATTTAAAGAAACAAAAATTAAAAAAGATAGAGCAGATACTAAATATATTAAAAATAAAGAAATAATTACAATGCTTTCTAAAAATCAAAATCCAATATCTTGCTCAAGAACATTTAATCATGTTAAAAATGATTCTGGTAAAAAAGTAGTGATACTTATAGTAACAGACTCAAAAGATAAAAAACATGGTAGTGAAGATATTTCCTGGATATATGATACTGATTTTGAATATTTAAATGATCCAAATATTAATCAAATAATAGTAGCAGGCACAAGATATTTAGATGTAATAATAAGATTAAAATTAGCAAATATAGCAAAAGAAAAAATAACTGGTGTTGAAAATTATAATAATATTATTAATAATATATATTTTAATGATTTTGAAAAAATATATATATTATATGAGTTATATGCTTATGATATAACTAAAAAATTGAAAAAAGAAATTATTTCAAAGGTGAATAATAATGATTAATATTGAAGTTATGTATCCAGAATATATGAATTTATATGGTGATACAGGTAATATTAGATATATTGAAAAATATCTTGGTAAAAAATGCAAGGTGTACTATACTGGATTAACTGAAATACCAAAATTTTTATCAAAAGAAATAGACATAATATATTTTGGTCCTTCTACAGAAAAGCAGCAAGAAGAAATAATTAAAAAATTATTACCATATAAAAAGCAAATAAAAAAATTAATAGAAAAAGAAGTAATTATTATTGCAATTGGAAATTCTCAAGAAATATTCGGGAAATATATTATAAATAATAATGATAAAAAAATTGAATGTTTAGACATATTTGATATATATTCAAAAAGGGAAAAAGATTTTAGATATAATGAACTTTCAATTGGTACTACGAAAAACAATATAAAAATTGTTGGTTTTAAAAACCAAATGAGTCATATTTATAATAACGATGAAAACTATTTCTTAAAAATGGAGCTTGGAACTGGCAGGAATAAAGATACAAATAAAGAGGGAATACAATATAAGAACTTTTATGGAACATATATATTAGGGCCAATTTTAATATTAAATCCAAAATTTACAAAATATATTTTAAAGAAAATTGGACATACTGATACAATAATATATGAAGAAGACTTAATGAAAGCATACAAAAAAAGATTGGAAGAATTTGAAAAATTATTATAAGTATTATTGCTTTTGTTTGAATAAAAATATATAATTGAAATATAGTAGGAGGAAAAATGAAAGAAAAACTAGTTATACAAAAGGCAACTATTGACGATATACAAAGTGTACTTCAAATTTTAAAAGAAAATAGTGAGTGGTTAGAATCAAAAGGTATAAAACAATGGGAAAAAGATTACTATTTAGTAAAATTCAATGAGGATTATTATAAAAGAGCAATAAATAATGGCGAATTATTTGTGGGAAAAATTGACAATATTGTATGTGGCACTTTTGTTCTTAGAAATTATGATCCTGCATGGGAAGATGATGGAGAATCATATTTTATATGTAATATAGGTATAAAAGTAGATATGCATGGTAATGAATTGGGAAAAACTATGATTGAATATGCAAAGAATGAAACTAAAAATCTTGGTGCTATAAAATTAAAACTAGATTGTGTTAGTGAAAATGAGAGATTAAATAAATATTTTGAGGACCAAGGATTTAAATTAGTATCAACTGTTACAGTAAATGATAGATACACAGGTAACAAGAGAATACTTAATATAGTATAAAAAATTAGAAGAAATTCTAATTTTTTTTAAAGTGATATTTTGTTTTTTAACTAATAATATTATTGGGAAGGAAATAATATTATGAAATATAAGCTTGTATTTCAAGATGGGGTTACTGATTGTGGTTATGCATCCCTTGCTATGATATTAAAATATTATAATAAAAAATTTAGTGAATATGATTTAAAAAAAAGGCTGAAAATAGATAAGGCAGGCACTAGTGCATATAATATTATTCAAGCTAGTAAATATTTTGGTATTTTAGCAGAGGGATATAAATTAGATATTAAAGACTTATTAAAACAAAAAACTCCATTTATTGCTCATACATTAAAAGAAAATTTACAACATTTTATAGTTGTATTTAATATTGATATTGTTAAAAAAGAACTAGTAATTGGAGACCCGGCATCTGGATTAGTAAATAT
>CAYNHX010000002.1:0-15826 GCA_964397275.1 uncultured Muribaculaceae bacterium
TATATGCTAGAGGAATAGGATCTCCAAATAAAGATTCCATACCTGTCATATCTATAAAACATTCATCAATAGAATATCTTTCTATATTAGGAGAATAATTACATAAATATTCATATAATTTATCTGAATATTCCTGATATTTATCATAATCTCCTTTTATTACAAGCAAATTCTTCGCCTTTTTTCTTGCACTATAAAGAGTTTCTGCTGTTTGAATTCCTTTTTCTTTAGCAGGATAAGATTTAGCAACAACAATGCCTTTTCTTTGAGATTCGTCTCCTGCCACTACACATGGTACTGTTCTAATATCTAACTTGTGTCCTTGTTTAAGTCTTTCAACTGCACTCCATGATAAAAAGGCATTATTAACATCAATATGAAATATTATATTCTTATTCATATTATCACCAATAATATTATATCATGAAAACGAACAAATGTTTATAAAAGTATAAGTATTAATAATATAATTGCTACTATTACAAGACCTATTATTATTACATTTTGATCTATTATTCTTGATTTTATTTCTTCTTCTTTTATAGTTATTTCGGTTTTTTGCACTGCTTTTTTAACTGCTTTTAACAGTTTTTTATCAGACATTTTATATAATTTTTCTACTATTTTTTTATCCGCGTCATCTTTTGATTCTAAATCTGCTAATAAAAATTCAGGAGTAACTATTTTAATTACTTTAGCATCTTCTATTTCTAATGTTCTAAATGCTTCTCTTTCATTAAAATTTGGTATTTTTCTTAATTTTTGTATTATTTTTTTCATATCCTGTGATACTGAAAAAGATCTTATATATAAATTATTTTTCTTTATTGTATAAGGATTTATAGATACAATAGTGTTATCATATTTTATTCTGAACCCATAATCATGCGCTGTAACTTTGTTAGTATCAATTGTTATCTCAAAGTCAAATTCTCTTGACAAATTATATATAGCTCGTCTTACTTGTTTCATATCATCAAATTCTACAAATATTTCAAAATCATTATGATATATATTTGACTCTTCTTTTTTAATTACAAAGGGAATGACACTACCAGAATATATAACTTTATTACAAATGTCTTCATTTTCTACAAAAGTTAATATTATGTCAAGTATTTCTCCATAATTATTGTTCATACAACACCTCTTATTGTAATTATAACAAAAAAATAAAATATCTCCAATAAAACTGTTGGGATAAACATTATTTATTTCATTATTTTTTTTATATTTAGACTTGCTTTATATAAATTATTTTTATTTTTTTTAACATTATTCAATGCATCTTTCATTGATACATTATTTTTGACCATATAATCAATTATTTCTGCTTCTAAAGAAATAGCTTCTTCTTTAGATACATATTCTTCATTGTTATAAATAATAACTGTGTATTCTCCTTTTTCTACATTTTTATCATTAATCATTTTATCTAATATCTCATCTAATTTACCACTTGTTGATTTTTCAAATAGTTTAGTTAAGTCTGAACATACACATATATTTATATTACTAAATTCTTTATTTAAATCCTTTAGTAATTTTACTATTCTTTTTGGTGATTCATATAATATGCTTGTTTTAATATTTGATTTTTTTATATCATCAAATAATTTTTTTCTATACTTTTCCTCTTTTGGCACAAAGCCATAAAAAGAAAAAAAAGATGAATTAATACCACTTATTGAAAGAGCAGTAACAAGTGCTGAAGGCCCTGGTATACCAATAATATTTATACCTTTTTCTCTTGCTTCTTTTATTAAAATATAGCCGGGATCTGATATACAAGGAGTACCTGCATCAGTAATAAGTGCTACATCGATCTTATCTTTTAATATTTTATCTATTATTTCAATTGATCTTTTATTTTCATTAAATTTATGATAAGAAATCATCTTGTTTTTAATATTATAGTGATTTAAAAGTTTAATACTACATCTTGTATCTTCTGCAAGAATTAAGTCTACGGTGCTTAATATATCTAATGCTCTTTTAGATATATCATTTAGATTACCAATTGGAGTTGATACTACGTAAATTGTATTCATAATTCCTCCTAAAAGTTAAACATTAACCATGCTGGTTTTACTACCATTAATACACCGATTATAAGCATTAATATACCACCAATTAAATGAGAATATTTATTATATTTTGTTGATATACCATTTAGTTCAAGTGTTTTCATTGCAATAATAAATACTATTAAATCATCTAGCATAAAGAATAATATATATATAAATACATATATTGAACTTTCAAACATTGATATTTTGTTTAATGCTAAAAGTTGAGTAAATATTACTGGAAGTCCTACCGAACATGCAAGTTCTATAAGATTAACAGAAGCTGCTACAAGCATTATTCCTAGTATTGATAACCAGAAACTTTTTTCCTTAACATATTTTGTTATTGATGAGAATATTTTGTTTCTTTTTTTATCATCAACAACATTACAACCATTTTGTTTAGAATTAATATATGATCTTAGATTTAGTACTCCTCCAACAATTGCAATAAGAGATATTAATAATTCTACCCAAACAACAGATGACAACATATTTGCAAAATTTAACCATGTTAACATAAAAGCTAAATATATAATTGCCGATGTTACTAAAAATGTTATACCGAGTATCCACATTTTTTTTCTATCTTTCATATTTAATAACATACTTATTAAAAATAGCAATATCCACATGGCACACGGATTAAATCCATCTACTATTCCTATTATTAATGCCACGATTGGTAATGACATGGATTTTAAATCTACTTTACCAATAAAAGGCAAGTTTATCTTGAATTCTTTGGTTTTTGTTTTTATTAATTTATTTTCTGTTTTTTTAACTACCCCTAATAATTCTCCAACTTTATCTGCTTTTGGTTTGTTTATCATATCTTTAATATGATATTCAATAGTCGTTTCTGTTATTCCTTCTGCAAAACCAGTTATTGCTACATTATTAACCACTATAAATGGTACACCAGTTATACTAGTATTTAAATATCTACCAACTTGTAACATTTTTTGGCTATTTATTTGACTATTCCAAACTTCATAACTATATACTTTGATATCATACTTATCATATAAAGTGTCTAAATATTTTTCTGTTTTTTCACAATGGGGGCATCCATCACCATAAAATAAATAAATATTTACTTTATTTTGTGCAACAATATTTATTGGAAATAATAAAAACATAAAAATTATTAATAATATTTTTAATTTCATAATCATAAATCAATTACCTCTAATATTTCCTTTTCTAATTCTTCTTGTTTTTTTTCTCCAAGCAATCTCTTTACTTCATTGTTATTTTTATCAACAAAAATTATTACTGGTAATATCTTACCAATTTCATATTTTTCCAACATATCTTTATCATTATCGTAGTCATACTCAATTATTTCAAGAGTATTATATTTTTCACGTATGTTCTTCCAAGTATTTCTCATTACTAAACACCCTGGACACCATATTGCTCCAAATTTTATTATTTTCATATAATCACATCCACTCAAAAATTATATCATTATTGTACTCATTAGTAAAATAAAAAAGTTTTATTTATTAATTTTTATATACTTTTCTACTTCCTCTTTATCACTAAAGTGTATATGTTCATCTCCAATTATTTGATATGTTTCATGACCTTTTCCAAGTATTAAAAACATATCTTTTTCTTGTAATAATGACATGCCTTTTATAATTGCTTTTTCTCTATCATATTCTATTTCATAATTATTTACTTTTAAATCTTTAGTTATATCATTCATAATTTGTTTTTCGTCTTCTGTTCTTGGATTATCATTAGAAAATATCACATAATCACTCAATTTTGTTGCAATATCTCCCATAATTGGTCTTTTAGCTCTATCCCTATCTCCTCCACAACCAACCAGAGTAATTATTTTTCCTTTTTTATATGTATTAACACAATTGAGCACATTCTCAACAGCATCAGGAGTATGGGCATAATCAATTATTATTGATGACCCATTATAACTAATTGTATCCATTCTACCTGGAGGAGCATTTAAAACTTCTGTTTTAGATAGTATTTCTTCAATGCTATATCCCATTTTATTAACTATTATAAGTGATGTTAAAAAATTATGAATATTATATTCCCCTGGCAAGTTAATTGATGTATTATATTTCTTATTTTCATATTCAAAAGTAAAGTCTGTTTTATTAATATGCAGCTCATACTCTAATATCTTATAATCTGAATCTTTATTAAAACCAAGAGTAAAATTATTATTTTGGGATTTAATAAAATCTTTATAATATTCATTATCTGCATTTATTACTGCTACTTTTTCTTCTTTTATTCTTTCAAATAACTTTTGTTTAGCTTTTGAATAGTTTTCCATATTTATATGAAAATCAAGATGTTCTTTTGTTAAATTAGTAAAAGCAGCATAATTAAACTCAATTCCATCAACTCTACCTTGTTCTAAAGCATGACTGCTTACTTCCATTACTATTACTTTAGATCCTTTGTCTTTTGCTTTTAAAAACATATCATATAAATCAGTTATTTCTGGAGTTGTATTATCCAAAGATATTACTTCATTATCAATATAAAATCCAATTGTACCTATATATGCTGTTTTTTGTCCTAAAATATTTAATAAATTATATATTAGATAACAAATAGTAGTCTTCCCATTAGTGCCTGTTACTCCAACAAATTTAATGTCTTTTAAATCATCTGAAAATGTTTCTTTTAAATATTCACTAAGATATTTTCTAGTATCTTCAACTATTAATGTGTCAACAGAGTATTTGCCATGCTCTGCTATAATCTTTTTTGCTCCATTTTTAATAGCACTTTCAATATAATCGTGGCCATCTGTTTTAATACCAGGAAGCGCAACAAATGTATCTCCTGGTGTTACTTTTCTTGAATCAATCTTAATATTCATAATATAGTCTCCTATATATAAATTATAATATATATATTATGAATTGACAAACAAAACACTTTGTATTTTACATATGTATACTTTTTATGATATATTTTAAAGGGTGATAAAATGAATAAAATGGTAGTGTGTGATATCGATGGCACTATAATACCCAGGTATGTTACTGATGATATATTAACTAGCTATACAGTTAGTATATTTAAATCTGCTATGAAAGATAATGTTGTAGTTTTTGCAACAGGTAGAGTTTTTTCAAACTCAATAAAACTAATAAATACGTATAATATTGGTAATTATTTAATTGGATTAAATGGAGCTTTTGCTTACAATATTAAAAAAAATAAATTTCTGTATAAAAATAAATTACCAAAAAAAGTGTGTAAAAAAATAGTAGATATAGCAATTATTGACTCAGAAAAAATATATTTATGTACATTAAATAATTGGAATTTTTATACTAATATTGAGGAATATAAAAATAGCTTGTTCCCTGAAGAAAAACTACTTGAAAATCCTTATGATATAGTTAGTAATGAAGAAATATATAAATTTGAAATATATTACGATAATATTGATAAAGTTAATCGCTTTTTTGATCTTATAAATAAATATAAATTAGACATTACTTATAATTTAATAACAAGATTAAATAATAAAGGATATTATATAGAAATTACTTATAAGAATATCGATAAATATTATGGAATTAAGAAATTAGCAAAGAAACTTGGAATAAAAAATAGTAATATTATCGCTTTTGGGGATAATAGTAATGATTATACGATGATTAAAAATGTAGGACTTGGTATTGCTGTTTCAAATGCTGTAGAAGAGGTAAAAAGTGTCGCAAAAAAAGTAATTGGTGATGTAACTGATGATGGCGTTGCAAAATACATTGAAAAAAATATATAATCTTTTTAATAATTTATGAATTATATGAAAGTATACTTCTTTAATAAAAGAATCTAGTATAACTAGATTCTTTTATTGTTTTATGCTTACTAATTTTTTATTTTTTTAATGACAATCCGGGATTTTCAAGAGAAATTTTTAAAATATCTACTATTTGTTTTTTATCAGAATTCTCATTAAGTTCAAATTCACTAAATGTTCTATGTACTTTATCTGGACCAATTCTATTTACTAAGCTCTTTATATATTGCTCTGCTTCTTTAGATTCATTTTCATTTTTAGAAAATATTCCAAATATATAACTTATTTTAACTAAATCTATTTCATCTATTTCATATTCATCATTATTTTCTGATGGTTTATTTAATAATTCACTTGTTCTTTTGAATTCCAAATAGTTGTCTAAACCATTTCTTAATAATTCAACATTCTTTTCTATTGGTGGAATATTAATAATTACCTCACTTGGTATTTTGTAAAAAAATTCATTTAGGTTATTTATCTTACCAAATCTTGTAATAAGTTTTTTCCACTTGGCGTACTTTAATATATACTCTCTACCTATTTTTTGAGATTTAAGTTCTGCATCTAGTATACTAATGCTTCCTTCATTTCCAATATTTACAATGATTTCTTGAAATTGTATATTTTCTAATGCTCCATACCTAATATCTTTTACATCCCGTGGAATTGTATAAGTCCCATTAACCACATCTTCTTGATCAACCATTACAAGCATTCCATTTTCAATTTTTGCCATTTTTTCTCACCTCTTACCTTTATTTTATTACTTTATAACAAAAAAATCTAGTATTAGCTAGATTTTTTCATTTGTATTGACACTTTTGAATCGTATATTTCTATTTCTTTTTCAAAGGTGTAATCACTTAATTTTTCTTTTATTACTTTAGATAGTGTTTCTTTTTCTAACTCTTTCATATACTTATCAATCATACTATTTATCTTATCATCTTTAGTAATAAAACTAATTTCTATTCTATCTACTATATCAAAATTAGCTTCTTTCCTAAGTACTTGGCAGTGTCTAAGTATTTCTCTATATAATCCCTCTTCAACAAGATCATCATCAATACATATATCTAAACCTATTAATTTATTATTATTTTCATTAACAACTACATCTTCTTTATATTTATAATTTAATTTTAATGCCTCTTCAGGTATATTAACACCTTCTATTTCTATCTTATTATTATTTTTATAATCTTGTACAACTTTATTTATATCAGATATATTTGTTATTAAATCTTTTACCTCATTTACTTTTTCTTTAAATATTGTGCCCGCTGTTTTAAAATTAAGCGATAAATATTCAATACAAATACTATCCTTATTATCTAAATATTTAATATTTTTGATATTTAATTCATCTTTAATTGTATTTTCATATTTTCTTATTTCATCATAACCCATTAAATATAATGTGTTTAATGGTTGTTTTACTTTAAGATTACTCTCATTTCTTAATTTTAATGCCCCAGTTATTACTTCTCTTATTACTTCTACTTCATCTACTAATTTTTGATTATAATCTTTCTTATTAGGAAAGCTTGATAAATGTACTGATACCTCTTCTTGTTCTATATCTAAAACTAATTCTTTCCATATGTAATCAGTCATAAAAGGTATAATTGGTGCCATTACTTGCAATATTTTTTTAATTGCATTATATAATGTCTTGTATGCAGATAATTTATCATCATTCATCTCTGATTTCCAAAATCTCTTACGATTTATTCTAATATACCAGTTAGATACATCATCTATACATAATTCAAATAATTTAACTACATCAGACACATCATAATCTTCATAACAGTCAATTGCTTCACTTACAAATTTATTCACTCTGTTTTCTAACCATTTATCAGATATATCCTCTACTTTAATATCTTTAGTTAAATCTGGTTTATCAATTCTATAGTATAAATCAAAGAATACTACAATATTCCATAATGACAACATCTTTCTTCTTGCTTCATCACCAAGAGAAAAACCAAATCTCATATCGTTAACTGGGTTTGATCCGGAGAATAAATATCTTGATGGGTCAACTCCAATTTTTGTTTCAGCTTCTTCAAAACTAATGCTAAATCCAGTTTTAGAAAACTTAGTACCGTCTTCCGCTGTTACCATACCATGAGTACCCACTGCTTCATATGGTGGCTTATTTTCTAGAACTGTAGACATAAATAGCATTGAATAGAACCATAATCTTATTTGTTCATGCATTTCTACTACATATTCTGCCGGAAAATATTCTTTCCAATATTCTTTATCAGTAAAATATTTTAATGTTGAAAATGGTACAATACCTGCATCAAGCCAAACATCTCCAACCTGTTCTATACGTTTAATCTCTTTACCACACATCGGGCAGTTTATAGTTATTTCATCAATCCAAGGTCTATGTAATTCTTTAATATTATCTATTAAGTCTTTATTTACTGCTTTTTCTCTTAGTTCTTCTTTGCTACCTATTACTTCTAAATGTCCGCATTCACATTTATAAAATGGTAATGGTAATCCGTAGAATCTTCTTCTTGATATATTCCAATTAGACATATTATTTAACCAATCGAGCATTCTTTTTCCTTGATATTCTGGATACCACTTTACTTTATTGGCATTATCAATTAAATCTTGTCTTACAATGTCTACATCAATTGCCCATTCTTTTCCCAATCTAAATAGTATGTCTTCCTTACATCTCCAACAAAATGGATAACTATGTGTGATTTTATGAGTAAAAAATAATTTATTTTGTTTTTTTAACTCATCAAATACTAAATCAGCAACCTCTTTTGCATTTTTCCCTGACAAAAAGCCAAAATTATCTAAGATATTCCCATCTTCATCAATTGGTACAATTATTTGAAGGTTTTCTTGTTGACCAAGTTCAAAGTCTTCCGCTCCACAACCTGGTGCTATATGAACTATACCAGATCCATCTTCATTAGATACTTCTTCCCAAAGTACTATTTTATGATCCACTTCTTTTTGAAGAGGTAAATCTGGGAAACAAGTCTCATATTTTAATCCGCTTAGTTTTTCACCCTTAAATGTATCTAATATTTCTCCTCCATCTTTTCTAAAACGATTATTAAATACATCAAGTGCTAATATTAATGGTTTCTTCTCATTAGGAAATTTTACTTTTACATAATCTAATTTGGGATGTACAGCAAGCGCTACATTTGCAGATAAAGTCCACGGAGTAGTTGTCCATACTAAAATATTCGAGTCATTATCTAATAAAGGTAATTTAATAAATACAGCATCATGTTCTACATCATGATAACTACCAGTCATTTCATGTTCTGATAATGATGTTCCACATCTTGCACACCAAGGCATTGGTTTATATGTTTCTATAATCATATTTTTTTCGTAGCATTTTTTTAATAGTGCCCATATACTAGTTATATTTTCATCAGTCAACGTATAATAAGAATTATCCCAGTCCATCCATTGACCCATTACTTTTGATTGTTCAGTAATGATTTCTGAATATTTTTTTACACGATTAACACAAGCATCAGTAAACTTATCAAGTCCATATTTTTCAATATCTTTTTTAGTTTTAAATCCCAATTCTCTTTCTACTTCTACTTCTACCCATAAACCTTGTCCATCAAATCCATTTCTATAATGTGAAGTATATCCATTCATTGCTTTATATCTTAAATATGTGTCTTTTAAAGTTCTACCCCACATATGATGTAATTTCATTGGATTATTAGCAGTTATTGGTCCATCAATAAAACGATATTTTTTACCATTCTTGTTTTTCTCTAATAATTTATCAAAACATTTATTATCTTCCCAATATTTTAATATCTCTTTTTCTTCTTTTAAAAATCCATATGTGTTATTTAATTTTGTCATTTGTTCCTCCTATAATTAAAAAAACTTCCTCTATAAACAGAAAAAGTTAACTTTTTACCACCATTTACATATACTATCATATACGTCCTTAATAACGGTAGGAATCCGTTAACTCTTACTAATTTCAGAATTACAACTAATAAAGTGATCTTCATAATATTTTTTAATCCTTGGTTTCCACTATCTCAAGTTCACTATATTTTAAAATAATACTACTGTCTTCATTATGGTTTTTTTCAAATAACTTGTTTAAAATATATCATTTTTTTATTTGTTTGTCAATTAACTATGTTATAATTAATATGTATACAAAACAAGAGGTGCTTTATGAAAATATTATTAATTCCGTCTTGGTATCCATATAAAAATAACCCAATATGGGGTAATTATTTCATTAAACAAGGAGAAGAATTAGCTAAATATGCTGATGTAAGTATGTTAAATATTAATAGAGTTGGTATAAAAGATATATTTAGATTAAAAAAAGAAAAAGAACTTGATGGTTTCAGTAATACAAAATATATATTTAAGTTTTTTCAAAAATCAATATTAAATTCAAAGAGCATTAATGTTGCAATTAGTTATATTGGATATAGATTATCTGGGTATAAAGCTTATAAAGAATTTAAAAAAATAATTGGTAAGCCTGATATAATTATTGCTCAAAGTATATTGCCTGCAGGTATACTTGCAAAAAAGATATCAAAAAAAGAAAAGATTCCATTTGTGGTCCATGCTCATGCAGTAAATATACTTGATAATGAAAAATATTTTAAATATAGAAATATTGTATTAAAAAAAGCAAATGGATATTTTGCAGTTAGCAATAATGTAAAGAAAAAGCTTTCTTCTTTAGGAAGAAAAGATGTAAAAATAGTACCTAATTTTATTGATACAAAAAAATTTAAAATAATTAAAAAACAAAATGAAGTATTTAATTTAATAAATATATCTAATTTTTTTGAAGCAAAAGCAATTGATGTACTTTTAAAAGCAATAAATATATTAGTTTATAAAAAGAATTTCAAAAATATTAAATTATTTTTATTAGGTACTGGCGATTTTGAAAAATATTATAAAAAAACTGCTGCAGATTTAAGATTAGATAATTATGTTAAATTCACTGGATATGTACCTAATAATAAAATATCTACTTATTTAGACAAAGCACATGTTTTATGTGTGTCTAGCACTAGAGAAACATTTAGTATTCCTCTTATTGAAGCTATGTCTTGTGGTATACCAGGAATATCAACTAAGTGTGGGGGGCCAGAAGAAATAATTAATAAAGATAATGGGCTTTTAGTACCAATTGGAGATGCAAATGCATATGCTGATGCAATAATATATATGTATAATAATTATAATAGATATGACCCAGTAAAAATAAAAAATTATGTTTATAAAAAGTATGATAAAGATGTTGTGTGTAAAGATTTTATTAAAAAGTTAGAAGATGTTATTAAAATATATAATAAGAATTTGAGGTAACTTATGTGTGGATTTGTAGGTTTTGTAGATAAAAGAATTAGTAATAAAAAAGAAATTATAAAAGATATGAATAACACTATTATTCATAGAGGACCTGATGATGAGGGATATTATGTTGATGATAATGTTGCTCTTGGTTTTAGAAGACTTAGTATTATTGATTTAAGTAGTGGTAAACAGCCAATATATAATGAGGATGAATCATTAGTTTTAGTATTCAATGGAGAAATATATAATTATAAAGATATAAGAGAAGATTTAATAAAAAAAGGACATATATTTAAAACAAATGGCGATACTGAAGTGCTTATACATGGATATGAAGAATATAAGGAAAAACTTTTAAATATGTTAAGAGGCATGTATGCATTTGTTATATGGGATAAAAATAGTAATGAGCTATTTGGAGCAAGAGATATATTTGGAATAAAACCTTTTTATTATTATTTTGATAATAATTGTTTTATAGTATCATCAGAAATAAAAGCTATGCTTAAAAACACTAATTTTAATAAGGAATTAAATGAAGACATGCTTCCTTATTATTTAATGTATGAATATATACCTAATGAAAATACTTTATTCAAAAACGTGTATAAATTATTACCTGGTGAATATTTCAAATATAAAAATAATAATTTAACTATTAATAAATATTTTGATATAAATTATAATATAGATAATACTTTATCTCATGAAGAATATGTTAATAAAATTATTAAAGCTTTTGAAGATTCAGTAAAAGCACATAAAATTAGTGATGTTGAAGTTGGAGCATTTTTATCTAGTGGTATAGATTCTAGTTATACTGTTAAAAAATTATCACAAATAAATGATAAATTAAAAACCTTTTCTATCGGTTATAAAGAAGAAAAATATAGTGAACTTGCTGGTGCTAAAGAGTTTGCAAAAGAAGAAAAAGTAAATCAAGTAATTACATTACTTGATGAAAAAGAGTTTTTTAATTCATTTGAAGATATACAGTGGCATATGGATGAGCCTCTCCCTAATCCTTCTGCAGTGCCTTTATATCACCTCGCAAAATGTGCATCAAAGTATGTAAAAGTAGTGTTGTCTGGAGAAGGTGCTGATGAACTTTTTGGAGGTTATGAGTGGTATCAAGATCCATTTATGTATGAAAGATATTTAAAAGTTCCTAAATTTTTTAGAAATATATTTAGTTTTACTGCATCTTTAATGCCACATTTCCATGGTAAAAACTTTTTAATAAAAGGCAATAAAGATGCTCAAGGAAGGTATGTTAGACAAGAATATGTATTTAATTATCAAGACACTAAAAAGATAATAAATAGTAAAAAGAAATTTAAACATCCAAATACATTAGTAACCAAACATTTTAATAAAGTAAAAAATTTAGATGATATTACTAAAATAGAATATGCTGATATTATGACTTGGTTACCTTATGATATACTTCAAAAAGCAGATAAAATGAGCATGGCTCATTCAATAGAACTTAGAGTGCCATTTTTAGATAAAAAGATGTTGGAAATTGCAATGATGCTACCCGTAAAAGAAAGAGTTAATAAAAAGGTTACAAAAATAGCGCTCAGAGATGCTGCTGCAAAAGAAATTAATCATAAAACAGCATATAGAAGGAAGATTGGTTTTACTGTTCCATTGAATGAATGGATTAAAAAGGATAAATATTATAATATGATAAAAAAAGATTTTGAGAGTGAAATCGCTAGTAAATATTTTAACCAAAAATTAATATTAAAGTTACTAGAGGATCATAAAAAAAGTAAATTATTTAGTACTAAAAAAATATGGACTATATGGACATTTATTGTTTGGTATAAAATGTTTTTTATAGAAAATAAAAAATATAATTAAATTATATTTTTTTATTTAAATATTTGTATTTATTAGAAATTTCTTTATTAAATAGCTTGATTATTTTATAGGTCTGTATTTCTAGTGGATCAATATATATATCTTTTAGTATCATTTGATTCTTTAATATTGATAATTCGGTACATCCTAATATTACTTTTTCAATATTTTCTTTTTTTAATTCCTTTATAATATTTATTAATTCTTTATAATGTTTTTTATTTCCCAATTTAATATCATCATATATTATCTGCATTAATTTTTGTTGACTAATATCAGATGGTAATACATATTTAATATCGTATTTATCACATACCTTTTGATATAATTTTGTTTTAATAGTTCCTGTTGTTGCTAAAATACCAACTTTTTTTATTTTTTGATTATATAAGTGTTTAATTGCATCTTCAATAATGTTGCTTACTGGTATTTTTGAATGCTTTATAATATCATTATAAAAGTAATGTGATGTATTACATGTGATAACTATTATTTTGCACTTTAATTTATTTAATAATTTTACATCTTTAATTAAATGTTGAAGAGGACTATTTTTAGATTCTTTTAAAATATATGATGTCCTGTCTGGAATGGATGCGTGACTTAGTATAATTGTATCAATATGATCCTGGTCTTTACTAACACTAGTCATATCAATTAATAAGTCATAAAAATATGATGTTGCTTTGGGACTCATTCCTCCAATTATACCCAAAGTATCTTTCATTTTTTTATTCCTCTTTGACCATAATACATTTTTAATAATTTGTAATTAATATAATATAAGTAATTTACCACAAATAATCTAACTGGATTTATATCCTTTTTATATAACATGGTATATGAATATTTTCTTTTACTTATTAGTTCTTTTACTTCCTGTTTTATTTTATCATTACTTACATATTTTAATAATGTTTTTTTCCAAACTGCAGACCATAGATGCTTTTTATTTGCATATTCAATATCTTTATTTTTATTATATACATAGTCATCTATTAAATATTTAACAACATTATATCCACTTGCTGTTGTAAAAAAACTGCTTCTACCTAATCTAATGTTTATTTCAAATACTTTAAACTTATTATCTCTTGGATCATATTTTAAATCAAAATTAGAATATCCAATATATTTTATATCTTCTAAGAATTTTTTGTATCTATCGTATATTTCTTTATTATAATCAGATATAATTGCATAATAATTACCAATACCTTTTGGAGTATATTCCTCAAGTATTACATGACCTAAAGACATTAATTTAACTTTATTATCTTTATTTGAATAACTATTTAACACATACATATGGGTATCATCACCAGGTATAAAATCTTGTATAATAATATTACCAATATATCCAGCATTATATATCATGGTTACTATCTTATCCAATTCTTCTTTAGTTTCTGCTTTATATCCTTTTTTCTTGCCTTCAAAATTTAAATTTACGTAGTTAACACTATTGGATACTTTAACTGCTACTGGGAATCCAAATGGTAATTTAATATTTTTATAATTATCTTTAGTACAAATAAAAGTCTTAGGATAATCCAAATTATATTTGTCACATATTTTATAAAATGATTCTTTATCATCAAGTAGATCTCTTTTATCACTATCTACATGAGGAATAATATAATATTTGCTTAATTTTTCCTTATTGTCTATGACTAGTTTTACATAAGTATCATTACACCCAATTAAAAATAAATATTTATATTCATCTGTATATTTTTTACCTAATTCAATAAGTTTATCTAAAAATACTTCTTTGGTACCAAATCTATCATATTGTAATACATTTACTATTTTACTATATCGAGTATCATAAAGTCTTCTTGCACATACTGCTATCGGTTTTACTTTATATTCATCATAAAATGCTCTTGATATAGCATAAACATTACTATCACTACCAAGTAATATTGGTAAAAAATCTTTCTTCATATTTACTCCTTATATTAATTATAACATTTTATTTAAGTATATTAATTAGTGAATTAAGTGTAGTTCCTGTTGACATTCTTATCCTAGATAATGCATATGGGTTATCATATTGATATACTTTTCCATATGCAGTTGTAAATGCTAAAGAGTATCCAGCATCTTGTAATATTTTAATAGTTTGATTATTATAGTGACCATATGGATAACAAAATACATCTCCATTAACAATATTTTTTGAGATTGTTACATCTGCAAGAGCTTTATCATAACTTAAACACACAAATGCTCCTAGTCCACCTTTGCAACTATATTTATGCATATTATTTGAATGTGACATAAAAGTAAGTGTACCTCTTAAATTAGAATAATTATTTGGATTAGTCCATGTAGTTACTATAAATGATGTTGCAGGTACTCCATATTTTTGTAAAACTGGTACTGCTAAATCAAAGAATGTTTGACTGCCATCGTCTATTGTAATAACTATGCTTTTTTTAGGTAATTGTATTTCTCCTTTTACAAATTTTTTCATTTCTTCCCAGCTAGGGAAATAATAACTATTTTCTTTTAAATAGCTAATTTGACTTTCAAAATTACTTATTTCGGTCCAATTACTATCATTTGCAACACCACCAGCATTTTTGTCATAGAAAAAATGGTACATAAGCACCGCTATTCCCGCACCTTTATTTCTAACTACATTTACTGTCCTTGTCATTTCTACTTTATTATTTGAAGAATCAGTCACACTATAAGTAACTGT
>CAYNHX010000002.1:15836-27733 GCA_964397275.1 uncultured Muribaculaceae bacterium
GTATACTTCCCTAGTTTTGTTATATCAATATTATGTTTTACTTGTATTAGTTTTGTAATGTCTCCGTCAATATTATCAGTAGCATTATATCCTTTTTCTACATATTGAGCATTTAAATATATTGAAACTTCATTTTTACCAACAAGAGTTATTATTGGTTTAATATTATCAATTACTAATATTTTTCTTTCAACAATAATCTTATTTTTACCTTTACTATTTAATATTGTATATCTTATTTTATATTCACCATTCTTTTTAGTATCTACTTTTCCTTTTATTAATATTTTATCACTAATATTTTTACCTCTTAAATATGCTTTTGCTCCTTTTTCTACATATTTATCATTTATATTAATCTTTTCACTGGATTTACCTATTAATTTAATTACAGGTTTTGAAGCATATTCAAGATATACTTTATCATAAAGCACAAGTGATGCTATTGAAATTACAATTAAAATAAAAAGAATTAACATTATTTTTTTATATCTTTTCATACATGCTCCATTTGTATTATTACTAATAAATTATAACATAAATTTTACAGTACAAGTAAGATAATTATTAATAATATTTTTTTTAGTGTATAATATTTATGAGGTGTTTTTATGCAAGAAAAAATATATTTTGATAATAATGCTACTACTAGGATTGACGATGAAGTGTTAAAAACTATGGAACCATATTTAAAAGATTTATATGGTAATCCAAGTAGCACTTATTCATTTGGAAAAGATATTAAAAAACAGATTGATTTAGCTAGAGAAAGTATCTCTAAATTAATTGGATGTAACAAAGATGAAATCATATTTACTAGCTGTGCTAGTGAAAGTAATAGTGCTGCTATATTATCTGCTATAAAAATAAATGTTAATAAGAAGCATATTATTACTACAAAAGTTGAGCATGCCTCTGTATTAGAAACTATGAAATATTTAGAAAATAGTGGTTATACTATTACATATTTATCAGTTGATAAACAGGGAAATTTAGATCTACATGAATTAGAAAATGCGATTACTGATGATACTGTTTTAATATCAATTATGTATGCTAATAATGAAATTGGTAATATATATCCAATTAAAGAAATAGGAAATATTGCTAAAAAGCATAATATATTATTCCATAGTGATGGAGTACAAGCTTTAGGAAAAATAAAAATTGATTTAAATAACTTAAATGTTGATATGATGTCGTTTTCTGGGCATAAAATTCATGCTCCTAAAGGTATTGGAGTTTTATATGTAAGAAGTGACATATCATTTAATCCATTAATATTTGGACACCAAGAAAAAGGAAGACGTGGTGGTACAGAAAATGTGCCATATATAATTGGATTTGGTAAGGCTTGTGAATTAATTAATAATAATAATATTAAAGAATTAAGAGATAAATTAGAAAATGATATTAAAAATAGTATAGAAGATTATTATATATATGGGGATTTAAATAATAGATTAGATAACACTCTTAATATTGGTTTTAAAGGTGTTAAAGGTGAAGAGTTAATGATTATGTTAGAAGCATATAATATAAATGTTTCTACTGGTTCTGCATGCAATTCAGAAAGTGCAGAACCAAGCCATGTACTTGTTGCTTGTGGTGCTGATTTAGATAATTATAGTCCCATCAGAATTAGTTTAAGTAAATATAATACTAATAATGAAATAGATATATTTGTTAAAACTTTAGTAAATATTATTAATATGATTAGGAAAAGATAATATGTTAAAGGGTTTAACTTTTCATAATTTTTTCGGATATACAGTTTATAAAAAGGAGAAATAGTCATGCCAGTACTAATAAATTTTAAAATATGTGATAATGCTAAAGAATGTGGTGGTATTGCAGTATGCCCTACTAAAGCTTTATCATATGATGAAGATAAAAATACAATAGTTATTGATAATAATAAGTGTATTAATTGTTTTGCTTGTGAAAAAGAGTGCCCAATTGGAGCAATACATGTTGCAAGTAGTGAAGCAGAATATAATAAATTAAAAGAAGAAATAAATAATGATACTAGAAAAACAAAAGATTTATTTGTAGATAGATATGGGGCAATGCCTCTTTCTGATTTCTTTATTATTGAAGAGAAAGAGTTAATTAATAAGGTTGAAACTAATAAACTATTATTTATAGAAATTTATCATGATGATTATATACAGTGCTTATTGAAATCTATTCCCATTAAAGATCTTATTGATAATATTGATGAAGATGTCTTATATTATAAAATTAAAGTTAATGAATTACTCAAAGAAAAATATAACATTAATGAATATCCGGCTCTGTTAATATTTAAAAATAGTAAATTGCTCGGTAAAATAGATGGTTATTATGATGAAAATCAACTTTATGAATTAAAAAATAAAATTAATAATATAATAAAAAAGCAAAGTTAAACTTTGTTTTTATTATATATATCTAATAGTTTTTCTCCTGCATTATATGCTTTTTGATAAAATTTTTGAATAGATATATTTAAATATCTTTTTTCTTTATATGTTGACTCCATAGTAATTGGTCCATTATAATTACATTCTTTTAATTTATTAATAGTAAAATCCCAGTCAATAGTACCATCAAAAGGTATTAGATGTTGATCCCATGTTTTATCATTATCATGTAAGTGTACTGCTAATATTTTATTTTTAAAATATTCAAAATTAAATTTATCATCAAAGTTTGCATGGCAATGACCAGAATCATAACAAATACCAATGTTATCTTTTTTAATATTACTAAATAAATATTCTAAATATCCGGGTATTTTGTTATTTTCAAATGCGATTTTTATATTCATTTCTTTTGCATAATCAATTATTTTATTTAGTCTTTTTATTCCTAGCATATTATAACTTGGTGGAGTTTTACCGCTTGTTAAATGCATAATTACCAGATTAATACCATATTTATTACATGCTTTTAAATCCTTTTTGTAACTCCCAACAATTTTGTATCCATTAATATCTCTTCTCCATAAAGAATTAATATGCTTATATCCCAAATGAAGAAATATTATATTTAATCCTATTTTTTTTGCATATTCTATTTGTTCTTCTTGAGATATTTTCCACTCATCATTATACCACTCTAAAAATATATTTTTAAATCCCGCTTCTTTTATTGCATCAATTGTTTCTAATTGATTATTATTTTTATTGTAAATACTACCTATTATTGCTAATTCCATTAATTAATTTCCTACCTTTTTTTGTATCTCTTCAATCACTTTTTCTTTTCCATTTAATAGTGGTGATATTGATTTATGATTATATAATGTATGAATAATATTTGCAACAAATTCTGAACAGTCAACCATTTCTACCCATGGTTTTTCTGCTATGTTATTTGGAATATAAGATAAGTTAGTAGTATATAATCTTGTTATATCTCCCTTATTAAATGCATCATAAAATGCATCTGTACCTTTTGTAAAGAATGCAAAAGTACAAAATATAAATATATTGTTAGCTTTTCTTTTTTTAAGTTCTTTTACTACTTCTAATATTGAATCTCCAGATGAAATCATATCATCTACTACTATTATATCTTTCCCTTTAACATCTTTACCTATATATTCATGACTAACCACTGGATTTTTACCATCAATAATTATTGATAAATCCCTTCTTTTATTAAATACGCCAACATCTGATCTTAACATATCTGCATAATATCTTGCTCTATCTACTGCGCCTGCATCTGGGCTTATAACAAGTATATTATTAAAATCTATTTTTTCTTTATTAATGAAGTCAATTAATGCTAGATGTGTTGGATAAAAATTTTCAAAAGATAGACAAGGTATTGCATTTTGTACATTGGGATCATGAGCATCAAAAGTAACTATTGATTTAATACCTAACCGTTCCAATTCTTGAAGTGCAATTGCACAGTCAAGAGATTCTCTTGCTTTTCGTTTATGCTGTCTTGATGCATATAATAGAGGCGTTATAAGCACTATTTTAGAAGCATTACCACTAATTGCAGTAATAACTCTTTTTATATCTTGAAAATGATCGTCCGGGCTCAAATGGTTAGTATAATCATATAGCTTATATGTACAGCGGTGATTACCAACATCAGATAAAATAAAAACAGCTTTTTCACGAATTGTATCTTTTATTACCACTTTACCTTCACCGTTGCTAAATCTAACTTGTTCTATTGGTACAATATAATCCGTTTTGCTGTTTTCAAACTTTTGTAAATGTTTATTTACTTTTTCTCCAAATTCTTTAAAATTGTCTAATACTAAAAGTCTTAAATCATCTTTCACTTTAACCTCCCTAATTATCTACATTAATATTATAACATTTTATTTCAAAAAAAATATAAAATATTTTATATTTTATACTTTAATAACAGTTCTTTGTCTTCTTTTGTAACTCTAAAACTATCTCTACATTTACTAACACCCTTATTAATTGCAAACTTATTTAATTTATGTGTTTTCAAATATTTAATAGTCTCTTCTCTTCTTTTTATAAAACATTCACAGAATAACCACGCAATCATCATATTAACATAATATTCTTTTTCATTATAAAACATATTTAAAATATTATATATTTTGTCTATATATTCGCCGCTATTAATAAATTTAAATAATATTGATAAACCCACTCTTCTAATAAAAGGTTTGTTTGATTTAATATATTCTAATACTAAATTATAGAAATTATCTTCATTACCAACTATATTAAAAGATAATAGATCACATGATGCCCAATTATCAATTTTATCTACATATTTATCTAAATATTTTTTCATAATATTAAAATCTTTAATACTAATTATTAACATTCCATTAACTGATGTATTTTCAAAATATGTATTAATATTTAAATCTAAAAATGATATATAATTGCCTTTTATTATTTCTTTTGAAATATCTTTTATAGTTTTAGTTGGTATAGCAAGAACCTTCATATTGGTATTAAGTAGATTCTTAGACCATTGTTGTTTATCTTTTTGTTGCTTAGATTCTAAATAGGTATTAAATTCTTTTTTATCTTTTTGTGTCCATCTATCTTTAATTAAATTCATAATCTTACCTCTTTTTTATAAATTACATCCAACATCTTTATGATTTAAATCATTATATAAAGCATATGTTAAACATTTTAACCCCCCATGACATGTTTCTGAGTATTCACACTGTTTGCAATCATCTGGAATATAGTTTTTTCTTAAATCTTTTAATATATTATTATTTTTATATATGGTATACATGTTTTCTTTTAATAGATTACCCACCACTATTGGCATTCTTCTACATGGTACAAGATCTCCATTCTCCATTACAGTAAGAAGCGTATCTCCTGCAGTACAACCATATGCTATTTGATCTGATACTTGAAATTGTAACGCCCTTGTCATAGATATTCTTAATCTTATTTTACTGTTATTTAACAATTTTATTCTTTGCTTATTCATAATATCAATATATTTTTGTGTTTCTTCTTTATTTAAATATAAATTGTCTTTTTTTGAAGCACCAATGGGTATATATCTATCTGACCATACATTATCAACTTTATGTTTTTTAGCATATTTAATGACACTGGGGAATTCTTTATAATTTAATTTTGTTGCAGTAAAAGAAATCGAAGTAAATATTTTATTGTTTTTTAAATGTTTAATACCCCTTGCGATTTTTTTATATGTTCCTTTACCTCTTATTTTATCATTTGTCTTTTTTTTACCTTCCAAACTTACCTGTACATAATAAGGACTATATTTTTTAATTTTTTTTGCAATATCATTTGTAATTAATGTACCATTAGTTAAAATAGAAAAAGTAATAATTTTTCTATCTTTTTTTATTAAATCTAATATTTCAAATAAGTATGGGTTGCAAAGCGGTTCTCCACCAGTAATGTTAATATGACCTTTTACATTTAATTTTTGTAACAATTCTTTATATTGTTCATATATTGATACTAATTGTTCAAATTTTAATTGTACTGGTTTATGATTTTCTTGATAACAATGAGTACACTTTAAATTGCATACTTCACTTAGGTGCCATTGTAATATGAACTTTTTTACCATGAACCTCCTCCACCACAAGAAGAGCATCCGCCGCCACAAGAAGAACATCCACCACCACAAGAAGAGCCTCCACTTGAACTGCTTCCCGAACTAGATGATGGTTCATATATGTTATAGTAAAAATCACTAAATGCTGAATCACTACTATAATTAAATGTACCCATATCTATTTTTTCCATTTGAATATTCTCAAACTTACTAATCCATTTTTTTGATATATTTAGCACATAAGTATAAGGCAATATGTCATAAAAATATCTTGGGTTTTGGCTTACTAATTCTTCTAATTTTGGTTTTTCTACTTTTATTAAGAAATCTCTAAATTCTTCTATTTTTACTTTTAACTCTTGACCCTGCTTAGTTCTTCTTTTCATAAATATAGTGAAGAATAGATTAACAAGTATACATAAGAATGACACACTATATAATCCTGCATGGACTGGATTTAAATCTTCTAAGAAGGAGTACGATATAATGCTTAATATTGCAACTAGTATTGTAATAATTATAGATATTGTAAATCTTATTGTCGACTTTTTATCTTGCACATAATCTTTTAAACTCTTTTTAATTTCATCTGCAACTTCTTTAAAGACCTTATAGAAAGTAGTATTTGTACTAAGTATCGTTACATCCCCAGATTCAAATAATCTATTGTATACAATGTTTTCTAGTTTTGATAAGCCAGGTACTTTTGCTATATCTGCTTTATAACCTTCTACTTTACTATTATATTCTTTCATTAATTTTTCATATTCTTGTGTTCTTTTTTCTATTTCTTTATATCTATCTTGTTCGTTATCACTAACTACTTGAATATATCCTCTTGATGCCAAAGAATCTCTAACATTTAAAAATTTATCTATATTTGTTTCAAGCTTCTTCTCATTAGAATCTTTAAATAAATATTTCATCATTGTTTTTTCACCAGATGTTAAATATTCATCTGATTCTTTTATTTTTTTAACCTCTATAGCTCTATTTGGTATTCCAGATTCAATATCTTCTGGAGATTTTGGTATTATATATAAATTTGTTATTTGAATATCTTTTGTAATTTTTGCTTCATCTATTTTTATATATCCTTTGCTCGCTAATTGTATTATTAATGCAATAGATAATTTCTTATAATTCTTTTTACCATAAATAAACCCGACTTCAGCTGAATTAAATTCTTTTGGTGGATAAAATTCAACCGCTTTTATTCTTTCTTTAAAATCTTTACCATATATTATCCAATTATATATTGTAAAAATAGTTAGTATAAATATTATTATTATTGTTGTTAATGAATAATAACCATAGTTCCAACTTCCACCAACAAAATATCCTTCTGGTAATTCAATATTCACTGTTAATGCTTTTTCTAAAACTTTACCTTTAAATTCTGTTGTATCACATGTATTAAAATTTTTACAATATTCTTTAGTTTGAACTTTTAAATATTTTTCTTGATTAAATCTTGCAGTAAGCACATTATCCTTTACTTTATAATCAACATATTTATTTGCTTTTTCTTTTCTATATTTATCTAAAAAGAAATTAATTTTGTATCCTTCTATACTCTTTGGCATTTTAACTACTAACGATGGGTTTTTTATTTCTGTTCCCCAGTAATCACCATATGCATGAAATATAAATTCATCAAAATTCTTATATGGATCTTTACCCATATTATAAATATAACTTATGTTATATGTTTTTTCCCCTAAATCCACATATGAATATGGATCACCCAGTCTTATTCTGGCCTTCTTTTTTATATAATCTATTGAATATGGATCACTTGAAGATTTCAAATATGAAATGAAAGATTTTCTTTTTAATGTTTCATTTTTTTTGTTAGTATATTCTAACCACTCTGGAGTAAACTTATATATACCATGATGATATCCTTCCTCCCAATTAACTGTAATATCTTCATTAACAAATATTTTGTTATCTTCTTTTACATCAAGTACTAAATCATATTTAGATATTGTGTACCCATCTGCTAATACCACTTTATTTTTTTCTGAAAAAAAGCTTGAAGTTATTAATGTAGATATTAATAGAATTGCTATAAATCCTATCGTGCCAAAAACCGGTAATAGTGCAAAGAAAGTAAGTATTTTTTGTGCTTTAATTGATTTCATATAACCTCCATAACTATAAAAGCTTTAAATGATATACCCTATGATGCAGTTTCTATTGTAATAATTATAACATATATTTTTTGTAAATTTGCTTTTTTTTACAAAATAGAGTATACTAACCGGCCTTATAGGGGGTTGTTTTTATGTCAACTGAGAAATACAAGCTATATAGAAAGATGAGTGCTGATGAGTTTAGTACTTTAGTTTCTAGTGGTTTAACAAAAAATAATTCTTTTTGTTGCCCAAAAAAATGTTTTTCAGAATCAATAGTTTCTACTTATAGATTAAATCCCTATTATTCAGCAATAACTCAGGTTATAGCAGAAATAATATTAGTAGATAGTTTTAGAGATAAGTTGTTTAAAGATGGTATTGAATTAAAAAAACCTATCCATTCTGATAAAACATATAGCAACTATGCTCAATATAAAGACATAAATATGTTTTATAAATGTCATGGTAGTTTAATACCCGTATTTAATCATGAAATTGATAATAACTATATAGATATTTTTAATAGAAATATTATGGGTGTTAATTCATTAAATCTTAATAATTATAATAGTATAATATTAGAGCGTTGTTTAAGAGTATCAAGAATAGATGATTTACTAACAAAAAAATCACTTGAAGATGATGAATATTATATTCAACTTCCATATGATTTAGCAGTAATCGCATTGAGATATAATTCTATTCCAAGTGGAGGATTGGGCAAATGTATTAAAAATAGAATTATTTGTAGAGATTATGATTTAATTGATGAAAAAAATCACAATGTTTTTCCCATGACTTTAGCAATAAAAATGAATAAAAATGCCTTTAAATCAAAAATAAAAAATTGTTTTGATAATGGGATATATAATATTGAATCTGATTTAATATATACTTTAAATTCTTTTATTGAAAATATTAGATTAGTTGAATGTAAAGAAGATCGGTTTGGTTATAGACGTGCTTCTAGTATTTTAAATACTGCTATTAATATTTCGGATGTATTAGAAAGCAATTTTGATGATGGTTTTTTTACTTATAAACCTGATCAAATTGATTTTAATACTGCTATAAGAATGATTGATACAAGTTCACAAAAAGATTATTTTGTAAGTAATATAACAAACGTTAATGGTAATGTTTACCCACATAGTGATTACCATGGTAAAACCCATGCTGAAAGAGTATGTTTGTATTCATATTTAATAGCGTGTTATATTGGTTTATCAAATGAAGAAATAAAAAGTATTATTACAGCAAGTTTACTTCATGATATTGGAAGAACAAGCGATAGTGATGGTACTATTCACGGCAAATTAGGTGCTGATAAAATTGAAGAATTAGCAATATTTTCAAGCACTCAAGAATCAAAAAATATTATAAAATTTTTAGTTGAAGCTCATGCATTAGAAAGAGATAGTTTAAAAATACATGATTTATTAATAAAATATGATATTAAAAATCATAGTCTGTGTCTTAAACTATTAAATATATTAATGGATGCTGATGCTTTAGATAGAAAAAGATTTACTGTATTTAGTGATAGTAATGCAAAATTAGAAGATAGCTACTTAAGAATGCCTATATCGAATAAATTAAAAGACTTATCAGAACTTATTTCAAAATTATATTACGATAATTCTGGTATAGCTCTTAAAAAAATAAAAACTTGATAGAAATATCAAGTTTTTTTAATTAAAATATGATAATGATAACTCATTCTATCTTCATAATACACTCCGATATGTTTTAAATCTATAACAGTAAATTTGTTAAACATTTTACTAATTAACTCATAATCGGCATAGAAATGTTGAATTCCATTTTCCGGCCCTTCTTCTACCATTATTTTTGTGTTTTCATCTACAACTGGATAATCTTTTTTATAATCACTACTATCTTTTGATCGCAAAGTTAAATAACATTCTCCATCATTTTTTAATACTCTATATATTTCGGATATTATTTTTTTAACTCCTTCTGTGTCCGTATGAGATATGACGTTTCTTGCTAATATACACTCCATACTATTTGATTTATATGGTAATTCTAGCATATCTCCAACTTTATAGTTACCTTCTATTTTTTCAGATTCCATCCAACTTTTTGTTCTTTTAATTGCATTCTCACTTAAATCAAAGGCGTATACTTTAAACCCGTTTTTTCCAAATAATACTGAGTGTCTTCCTAATCCACATCCTAAATCTAAAAACTTACTTTTATTTTGTGATTTCCATCTGTTAACTAAATAGAATGACTCAATACTTGGATTCTTCCAGTATTCTTGCTCATTATCTTTTAATATTTCCCAACTCCAACTTTTTGATTTTATCATATTCCCTCCTAAAAAAATACTGCTTATTTTCTTTTTATTTTAACCTTACAGTTCTCCTTTTGACAAAATCTTGTTCCAGACAAAAGACCATATTGATCCATATCAGTAGACATTTCCTGCCATTTTGATAATGTTTGTTTCATATCTGGTTTCATATGATAACTACATATTTTTCCATATAATAAATCACAATTACAAATATCTGATATTGCTTCATCCATAGTAATGCCTGACATCCTTGCTACTTCTTTTAATGTTAAATTTTTCATTATGCCTCCTTAAGACTAATTTTATTACTAATAAAATTATAACATAAAAGTATTTATTATAACACTAAAAAATAAATAAAAATTAGACAAAATAAGGGTTTTATGGTATAATTATTCCCGTGGTGCATTATGCTAGTCACAAACACTATTTTAAGATGGGGCTAAAAATCCATAGTTTGAATAAGCACTTTATATATTTGTTCTTTCTGCCAAAGTTATGGCAAGTATATAATTTTAGTTTTTGGGGGATTGTAATGGCATATAATTAATCCCAAATTCGCATAGTAAAATTTCATGTCGTGAGTTGTTATAGGGGATGTTTTGAAACTATAATTGCAATAGCGAATAAGAATAGGTTAGTTGTGTAAGAGAAAATCTCTAGCGTGTATTTATTATAAGGATTGAAGTGCGGACTAAGTGGTAATCGAGTCATTAATTAATTATTTAATTGTTTTCTGTAAAAGAGAAATCGCCAGAGGGTAACTGAAGGAAAGAAAATAGAGAAATTCAACTCGACCAAAGCCGTAAAATTAATTTGTAATAAACCATGTATTTTCAATACTTTATAAAGGAGAGTTCTTATGAGAAAGAATAAATGGATTTATAAAGTTTTTTTATTAACTTTTTTATTATCCATAATATTTAGTTTATTTACTAATTTAGTAGCATATAATACAAATATATTTATTATGATTATTGTGCTGGCTTTAGTAATAGTAGTTGGTATATCATTTGATATGATAGGCACCGCAGTATTATCTGCAGATGAAAAAGTATTACATGCAATGAATGCTCAAAAGGTAAAAGGAACAAAAAGTGCAATTAATTTAGTTAAAAATAGAAGTAAAGTGGCAAATATTTGTAATGATGTAGTCGGTGATATCTGTGGCATTATTTCGGGTGGCTTGGGTGCTATACTAGCATTAAATATAAGCATAATTGTTAATATAAATATTACATTAATATCACTGATATTTGCCGCTTTAATATCTTCACTCACAGTTTGTGGTAAGGCTTTGTTTAAAAATATTGCTGTTAAAAATGCAAATGAAATTATTTATAAAATTGGTAAAATAATTTATATTTTTAATAAAA
>CAYNHX010000003.1:0-3299 GCA_964397275.1 uncultured Muribaculaceae bacterium
CAACGGAAGATTATATGTACTCTTTCGTTATTGGAAAAGAGTTGTAGATAACTACAACACTCGCTCCAAAAACAAAAATCATCGCAAAAGCGATGTTAATTGATTAAATCTATTTAAAAAAATAGATTTTTTTTATTAAATTTAATATCTTTTAAATATTTGTATTTACTTTTATTTTTTAGCACATTTAATAATACTTTTGTAATAATGTTCTTATATTAAAAAACATATTCTATACATGTTTGCTTAATATTTTAATATTTTTTTTATTTTGTCTTCTTATTACAAAATAATTTTGAATAATTACCCTTTTTGCTACTACTTTTTTATAAAATTCTGGACCTCTTGTTGAAAAAGTAAAAACAAGGGAAATAACTGAATCATTAAAATCAGAACGTCCATAATTTTTTTCAAATATTTCTATTGCTTCTTTAATATTACCATTTTTATCTAGTTTCTCAATAATGCTAAGTGCCACTTCTATTTCTGCTCCATTGTAACTGCCTTTTACTTTCTTTATAACAGTATTTTCCCAAGGGTTATATTTTAAAGGATGTATGACTTCTTTTCCTCTATCAATTAAACTAGCGATTCGTTCTCCTCTGCTTTTTCTTTCTTCCATAATTTGATTTAATACTTTGGCTCTATTTTCTTGTTTTACTTCTTCTAATTGTGCTCTTGTTTTTCCTTTTATTGTCAAATATGCTGAATCAAGAGTGATATTATCAGAATATAATATATGCCCATCAATATATACAAATGCATATTTCCCTTCTTCATGGGCTTTTTTTAATTTGCTAACTGCTTCTTCTATTGTTCCTCTTGTTAATTTTATTTCAATTATTTCTCTGCTTTTTATTTCATTAATCATGTGCGTTTTCTCCTTAAATAATTTTTATAAAAGATATAATATAATATTTCTTTCATTTTGTCTATATTTTTAGTACTTTTCAATAATTTTGTTAATTTGCATTTTTAATATTTCTTCATTAATATCTAATTTTAATATATGATTTTGCATTAATACTTCACCATTTATAATTGTTGTGTCTACATTATTGCTTTCAACATTATGTACTACTTGTGTTATTAAATCTGTAGTTGGATATATTTCTATATTATTTAAATCTAAAATAATTATGTCGGCTTTTTTTCCTTTTGTAATGCTTCCAATTATATTTTCTTTACCAAGAGCTTTTGCTCCACCTATTGTTGCTAGTTTTAGTACTTCATAAGAAGATAATACTGTCGGATCTTTATATAAGCCTTTTTGAAGCGCATCTACGTATGACATGTGATAAAACATATTCATATTGTTTCCACTTCCTTGGCCATCTGTTCCTAGACATACATTTATATTGTTTTTAATATAACTTGTAATATCTGCAATACCACAACCTAGATTTAAATTACTAACGGGATTATGTACAATAGATATATTTTTATTTTTAATTAAGTCTTGTTCTTTTTTATTAATGTGTGTCCCGTGTCCAAGTATTAATTTATTATCTAAATATCCTAATTTACTTAGTACTTCTATTGGTAGCAAATTATATTTATCTTTTATTTGTTTTACTTCTTGCTTGTTTTCTGATAGATGAATATGGATTGGTAAATCAAGTTTATCTGCTAGTTTTTTACATTCTAATAAGTAATCGTAAGAGCATGTATATAATGAATGTGGTGCTACTGCAAATGATATTAGTTCTTCATCTTTATACTTATTATATAATTCTTCAAACTCGTTTATTCTTAATATTCCTTCTTCATCTTTATTTCCGATCAATGTTCTTGTAAATACTTGTCTTATTTTTGTTTCTTTTATTGCATTAATACTTTCTTTCCACCCAAAATACATATCATTATTAGTTGTTGTGCCTGTTTTAATCATTTCAATACATGATAATAATGTTGAATAATAAATATCTTTATCTGTTAATTTTGCTTCAAGTGGCCATATTTTTTTATTTAACCAGTCATCTAGATTCATATTGTCATTTGTTGCTCTAAATATACTCATACCTAAATGTGTATGGCAGTTAATTAATCCTGGCATAACTATTTTATTTGTAGCATCAATTAATTCATCATATTTACCATTATAATTATCACATACATCTTTAATAATGCTATCTTGAATTATAATATCTAATTTTTTATATTTTTCTTTTCTGTTAATATTCATAGTAATTACAGTGCCATTCTTAATTACTTTTATCATAATTACCTCACTAATTACTTTCTTTAACTATTTTTTTGAAATCATTTAATGATTTTTTTAGTATTTCATCATTTCTAGTTTGTATTCCAAATACTATTCCATAATAAGGAACATTTTTTCTATAAAATTCTTTTATTCTGTATTTAAAATAGTTATCTTTTTTACCATTGTAATATTTATATATTTCGTCAAATAAAGGTTCACTAACATCATATGCCCATATAAAATCATATGCTGGATCCATAACTCTTACATCACCAAAATCAATTATACCTACACCATTATTTGTAAAAATAATATGATCACCAGATAAATCTCCATGCACTAAACAATTATTAAATTTTTGAAGATTATTATTACTAAAATAATTTTCAAAATGTTTATCAGTAAATTCCCTTTCTTTTTCGTTAAATATCTTATATGCATATTTTTTAATATCATTATACAAATTCGTATATTCTTTTTCACAATCAAAAGCCTGCATTTTATAGTTATTTGGATTTAACATATGAAGATTTGATAAAAACACTGCCATTTCTTTAATAAATATCTCTTTTTTATCTTTTGATAGTTTTTCATATTTTTCTTTTGAAAAAAATTCTCCTTCAATCATCTTGTAACCTACAAAGGGTCCTTCTTCTTCAAAACATGAAAATATAAAATTTGGCACTTCTATTTCAAACCTTTTTAAATCAACAAGTATTTGTTTTTCTAATTTTATTACTTTATATGCCGGATAATTTCTTGGAAATCTAAATATATATTTATTATCTACTTTTACTACATAATTTGCCCATCCAGTATTATCTTCTATGAATTCGGAATCTTTAAATTCTGGATATTTTTCTATTATCTTTTCTTTTGCTTTTTTTAATCCTACTATAAACATATTATCCTCCTAATTTTATTTTAACATAAAAAGATGATGATTATCATCTTTTATTACCAAGAACCTCCTCCGCCTCCTCCAGAGCCTCCTCCAGAGAAACCACCTCCAGAAAAACCTCCACCAGAGAAACCTCCACCAGATGGTGCTGGTCTAGATGTCATTGTAGTAGTTGCAGTTGTCATAGTTGTA
>CAYNHX010000003.1:3309-27596 GCA_964397275.1 uncultured Muribaculaceae bacterium
AAAAGTACTAAAGTATATAATATTGAATGCACTATTACTATCATACCAAGTTGGTGGAACCATCGCAATTGATTCAAATTTCTTCATCCATATTGCAGATATTCCAAGTACATAAGTATATGGAAGTATATCATAGAAATATGTTGGGTTCTCTTCAACTAACTTTTCTAGTTTTGATTTTTCTGCTAACTCTAAGAAATTTTTAAATCCTCTTATTTTACCTAACATTTCATTACCATATTTTGTTCTTTTTTTCATAATTGCTGCAAATATTATCATACCAATAAGTGATGTTGTACCAACTAAATAATTGATAATGTATATTTTTTCATATGACATATATGAAATTAATACACTTAAATTCCCAAAAAAGAATATAAGCGGTTTGATAAATGTAAGTATTATAGTTAAAACTATAAATAAAATTACTAGCACTTTATATTGTAATGATTTCTTTTCATAAATTTTTTCTTTATTTTTTGATGAATTTTGTCTTGTTAATATTGTGGAAATAGTTGTATAAAATTTTTCTTTTAAATCAGATTCTTCTACTTCTGTTTTTGAAGAAAATAAATCATTTAAAAATTTTATTTCATCAGGATTATTCCCATCATATTCTTTTTCTTTTACTATTTTAAAAGTTTTCTTTTTACCAAAAAATGATTTCGTCTCAATTTCAACAATTTTTAAATATTTTTTGTTTGCTAAATATACTAAAAGTGATACTACATCTTTATTTATTACATAACCTTTATATACACGTGCCAAATCCAAACTATTTAATCCTTCTGGCGGATAAAATGATACTGGTTCAATAACTAAGTCATCTTTTCCATGTTTTAGCCATAATACTACAGTAAGAATTAATAGGCAAATTTCTAAAATAATAATTAAATACATATCTATTCCATATGATGCTTTTTCGTTTATAAAATAGTCATCTGGCAATTCCATTCTTACTGTTAACCCGTTGTATGCTCCTAAATCACCAATAAATACTCCGTTTATTTTATTATTTTTTACATCATAAGAAATGTTATTTGTATAGCTAGATCCATATGGACCCCATGTAAAACCTAATTTTGATTTATCAAATTTTTTTGGCATATTTATTTCAAAAGAAATATTTGAAATAGTTGTATCCCATTTATCTCCAATAATGTTGAAATATATTTCATCATACTTATTATTTCTATTGTCTCCAATTGAATACTTATATTTAATAATATATTTTACATCACCAGATACATATTTATTTGCATCACCAATTTTTATAGAATAAAACCCGTTTTCATATGTTGTTTCTTTTTTATTGTTAACATATAAGTTTGTTATTCTTGCTCTATTAGTATAACTTGTGCCATCTTCTCTTTTTACATAATTAATAATAGGAATATATCTCATTATCCCATGCTTATATGCATATTCATTAAAGTTAGCAGTAATTTGTTCTTCTACATCCATTACATTATTCTTATTAAAATTTATTTTCACATGATATTTTGTAATATTATAAGAATATGTATCCGCAAAAATAGTTATTGGTATTAAAAATAATATTAATAAAACAACTATTTTTTTCATTAGAACTTCACTTTTACAGCTTCTCTTTCAGCCTCTTGAGCCTCAAACATTTTTTCTTCTTTATATCCAAAAATACGAGCTATTAAATTTGATGGGAACATCAATATTGCATTGTTAATGCTCTTAGCAACTGCATTATAATATTTTCTTGCATTTGCAATATCTTCTTCAACTTGTGAAAGTTGATTATTCAAATCCATAAAATTTTGATTTGCCTTTAAATCCGGATAATTCTCAACAAGTGCAAATAATTTTGATAATCCTTTTGATAATTCATCGTTTGCATTTATTTTATCTTCTTGGGACATATTATCATATGAACTATTCCTTAATTTTACTATTCCTTCAAGTGTATCTCTTTCATGAGTCATATAACCCTTAACACTCTCCATTATATTTGGAATCAAGTCCCATCTTTTCTTTAAGTATACATCCATTGTTGAAAATGCTTCTTTTACTGAATTTTTTAACATTACAAATCTGTTGAATGTTATTAAAACATATAGTATAAGCAATACTACTATACCTATTATTATGTATAATGCTGTCATATTATTCCTCCTTTACATCATATATGTATTATATCATATAAAAAAATATTCAGTAAAGAATATTTTATATTTATTGCTATTTTATTTTGTTTTTATTCATTTTTATTTAAATAATAGTTTCTAATATCATTCTCTACTTATTACGATTACAATCTATAATTGTAAAGCAAAAATTATTTTTGTCTCATTAAAAGTTTTTTTTGATATAATTATTATATAATAACAAGGAGTAAAATATGGCTACATTTACAGAAATTGAAAAAAATATATATAAAATAGATGGAATTTTAAATGATGAAGATATTGCAAAAATAAATGCATTCAAAAATAAAACTTTATTAATATTAGAAAACACTAGAGGTATTTCTAGTCAAATAATGGCAAAAATAACATCAAATAGAGTGTTTTTCAGTGTTAAAGGTGGTTTAGACTACGAAAACAAGGAAAAGTACAAAGATAGTTCTTATAAAGAAAGAACATACTTATCTCCAAAAGGATTAAAAAAAATAGTTGAATACTTTGAATATAATGAGTCACAAATAAATCCAAACTGGACAGATTTACAGAAGTGTATGTTTTTATATAATGCTCTGGTTGCTGACATGGAATATAGTGAAAAATATGATGATGTATTAAAAAATGGTGTTGCCGAAAGAAGTCTAAATGGAATATTATTTAATAAATTAGTATGCTCTGGGTTTGCACTAGTATATAAAGAAATGCTTGATAGGTTAAATATTAAGTGTCATTATCAAAATCAAAGGGGTATTCATTCGTTTAACATCATTGAACTAGATGGAAAATTTTATGGAGTTGATCCAACATGGGACAACGTTAATAAAAATAGCAATGAAGGAAGATGTGGTTTTATTTATTTTGGTCATGACCCAGATTTTTATAATAAACATGGTCATAGTTTAGTTATTGATGAATGGAATGGTGATTTTGATTCGCTAGACGATGATTTTTCAGCCTCAAAAATTAAAATTATATATGATAATGACGAAGAAATATATTCTCTATCTTTTTTTTCTAAAGAAGAGCTTCAGTATAATCTTGGTATAATTTCAAGTGCAATTAGTATTAGAAAACCAATGAAATATCATCTTAATGAGCAAGACAAGGAAGTAAGAAACAAATATCTACCTATTGATACTGTTAAACGTAGTTTAGAAAAGGAAGCAAACAGTGAATTACCATTTTTATTTATTGCTTCATTATTAAAAAAATTGAATGCTTTAAAAATAGATACACAGTTAATAGATGCATTACAAATTAGAACAGGGTATGTATACGATACTGCTAAAAATTTTCGCTCGTTTATATCAGGAAAAGACCTAAATGTTGCGGAATTAGAAGATTTTGAATTTTATGCAAGTGGAACTATAACTTATCTTAATGAAAAAATCGAAGGACAAGAAAAGGATAGAGTATTTTCTATATTAAACAATGTACTTAAAACTTATTTTGATAATTATTTAAACAATTTAGTAAAAAATATTGAGGAACAATTAGAAAAATATGAATATCGTATTGATGATATGGATGAAGTTAGAATATTTACATCAGTAAATATTTATTCTAAAATGAAAATTATTTTAGATTTAAAAGATTATTTAATAAGTATTGGTTATGATAAGAATAAAATAAATTTAATTTGTACAAAGATAGAAAATAAACTGAAACAATTTGAAAAAATAGATACACAGTCACCAACAAAAAAACAAGTTGATATTGATTTTTTATATTCGGTATTATCAGATCTTGACGAAGTAAAAAAACAATTTGAAATTTTTGAAAATAAAAAACTAAACGATTTAGAGTTTCAAGAAAGATTTTTAAATATTAACTACATACTAAAAGTATTTTATATATTAAATACCGAAGAATACTCTATTTCGTTAGAAGATTTACAACAAATATTACAAAATATTATTAAAAAAGCAAATATTACTAATCAAGAAGCACCAAATAAAAACAGTATATAAACTGTTTTTTTATTACCTTCTTAAATATAGAACATGTCTATAATTTAAATTATTTTCTGGACAATACAAATTTTCTCCAATATTTCTATTCCATTCATCTTTATTAAATTTTGGGAAAAATGTATCTGCATTTGGATATGTAGCAGATATCTCAGTTATATACATCTTATCAATAAATGGCAAAAAATCATTATATATTAATGCTCCCCCGATTACCCAAAATTTAGATTCTTTTTTTTGAGAAACAAATACTAAAGTTTCTTCCAAATTCCTATGAACAATTTTAGGCGGAGCCAAGTTAAACTCTTTATCTCTAGATAAAACTACATATTTTCTTTTTGGAAGGTTTTTTGGCATAGATTCGTATGTTGTTCTTCCCATTATTAGATAAGAATCCATTGTAATTTGTTTAAAAAATTCTAAATCCTCTTTTATACGAAAAAGGAGTTCTTTTTTGTATCCTATTTCCCTATTTTGAGCTATTGCTGCTATTAAACCCATATTTAAATAATGTTTATTTTGTACTTCCATATTAAAATCTCCTATATTTTTATATGTTTTTTTAAAAAGAGAGATTGACCATTTTGGAACCTCTTTTTATTTATAATTTTTGTCTAATTTTTTTTCTATCTTTTTCATATATATTGCTCTTAAATGCCCATTTGCTACAGTAGTTGTTTTAATATACTGTAAGCCTAATTTTTCAAGAGATTTCAAACTACCAATATTATCTGGATGAGCCATTGATATAATATAATCATATCCTAATTCTTTTGCCAATTCATATTGAATTTGTATCATTTTAAACATTAAGCCTTGACCTCTATATTCAGGTAAAACTAGATTACCACCAAGTTCACAAACCTTTTTATCAGCAATACCTAATGCTTCTTTAAATTCTTTTAGCATTTCTTGGTCTACATAAAGTTGGGCCATTGCAACTAATTTATCCCCATCATATGCACCTAGTAAAGGAGCATAATCTTCTTCAAACATTTTTTTTATTTCCCACTCTTCATATGGGATGAAAAACTCTGGTCTTTCTAATCCTCCTAAAACAACATTAATAATATTTCTCAATTGTAATTCATCTTGCTTTGGAACTTTTTTAAATATAATTTCTGCCATTATTCACCTCTATTACAATTATAGAATATAAAATCTTTTTTGTCATTAAAAAATATTTTTTAATATCGACGTATTTTAATTTGTAAAAATATTTAAAAATAAATATAATTGCTTTGTGATTATTAATATGTCTTGTTTTATAAAAATGGTTAATAAAAGCACAAGATATTATACCTTGTGTTTTTATAAAACCTATTTTTTATAAATTTGCAATAATTTTCTTTTTGCTTTGTTTGGTTTAGGAAAAGAATAAAAATCAGCTATTTCGTTGTTAATTAGAATACCACCAAATACATTTGCTGTTAAATCATCATATATAGTTGGATCTATTCTAACATCTTTTATATTTTGAAAATATAAATCTATCTCCTCCATTGGACTTTGACATCTTCTTCTCACAGAAAAATACTTTCCTTCGTCTACCAATCTAGTATTGATATATCTTAATACTCCTACTTTTACGGTTTCCTTTTTAATATGCACAATTCTAACAAATGGTACATCTCTTCCATTTCTAATAAAATCTAAATCCTCTTCAAATAGTAATTCTTTAAAAATATTATTGCCATATTTTACATCAACCAAACGAACTACATGCTCTTTACCATCATTAAATACTATTTTGCCTGTTCCTGTTAAACTATCATCTAACATTAAAATACCCCCTTTTTTTGGAATGTCTATGATTCTATCATTCTTAGTTGATTTTGTCAAATCTTGGAGGACAATATCATCTTATCTTAGCCGTTAATTAAAATTAAGAAGCCTAGTTGAAAAAATTCACAAGTTGTGAAAACATCTTCCTTAAAATTTTACCAGCATTTTATTTTATAAATAATCAAAGTGATTATAGATGTTTTATTTTGGAGGGGCCAACAGGATTTGAACCTGCGATCGGGGAGTTGCAGTCCCATGCCTTACCAACTTGGCTATAGCCCCATGCATTAAAATTATAATATATTATTATAATTTATTCAAGTAAAAAGGTAAAACTTTATGTTTTACCTTATTATATATCTTATTGTATTGTTTCTTGTATAAATATCTAGATATATTGCATCATGTTTTTTAGATTCATTTGGTACATAAAAATATAATTCATTATCTAATAATCCATTTATTCTAATGTTAGTTAACTTATTTGTTGATACAATTTTTTTGTTGTTTTCATATGTTATTTTTGATTGATTAGTAATTAGTTTTAATAAATTACCGTTTTTTAGTTTACCTTTTATTTTTACTATTTGTTTATTTGATATTGCAATTATTTCATCACTTAAATCTTTACATATGTTGCTTATACACAATCTATAATTATAATTAAATTTATTCTTTATTTCTAGTGTATTTATTTCTAAATTAAATGGTTTTGAGAACTCATTTTCTTTTTTAATATTATCTCCAATATTATATAATTTTATTGGGCTATTTTTATCGATATTTACTGGTTTTAATAATACTTTATTACCAAATATTTGGTTTTGTAATGTCATGTTTTTAGTAATGTCTTTATTCTTTAATTCATACATAACAATATACTCTAAAGATTTATTTGTTTTTATTATTGTACCGTCTTCATATTGTTCTCCTATATCAATAAAGTTTCCTCTTTTTTCTTCATATACGTGAAACAACTTTTTACCATTATCAAGAAGCATATATCCTAAATTTAATTTTATATCATTGGTAGATTCATTTTTAATTTTAAATTTAATTATTAAATATGTGTTTTCGCCACTTATTACTTTCCCGTAATAATTTTGCTTAGTTATATAAGATTTTTCTACAATAAATATTTTATCATTTTTTATTGTTTTTCTGCCTTCTGGTATAGTAGTAATAATATTATTGCTACTACTTATTATTATTCCAATAATAAATATTATTATAATGCCAATTATTGAAAATAGTATTAGTTTGTTTTCTTTATAGTAGTATACAAATTCTCTTTTTGTTTTGTTATAAAATCTAGTTAGTTTGTCCTTATCAAAATTTACAGAAACTTCCATTTCTTCTCTATCTTGATCATTTACTTCAAGACCACCAATATCTTTTGTGAATTCAAATTTCTTTATATCAAATCCAAAACTTCTTAATGAAAATATGGCTATTAATATTCCTTGTAATATTGCGTATATAAGTAATATGTCTCTAGTTATTCTTGATAGGGTTAGTGATAAAGAATAACTTTTTATTATGCTTAATTGATTGTCAGTATACAAAAGCATAACAAAAAAAGTCATATATATTAATATTGTTATTATGTATAATAATTTTGGCTTTTTCTTTTCTCTAAGCATTACATAGATAATTATTAATATTAATATTAAAATGAAAGTAATTACATATGTAAATATATTTATTAAATTATTTAGAGTTAATAAATTAACAGAGCTAATACCTCTACCAGAATAATTATCAAAAAATGAATATAATATATTTGCTCTATAAAATAAATATATTATTATTGATAATATAGTGAAATGTATTATCCTAAAATTTTTAATTAAAAATGCATATGGTTTTCTAACAATCACACTGCCACTCCCTTTATTATGATAATATTATAACATAAAAAATGCTAATCACTTAGCATTTCTTAACTCTCTCATATACTTTGCGCGTTCTTCAACCATATATTTAGATAGATAGTCTTCTATTTCTTTTAATGCTCTTAAATCTAGATTTGAAACACATACCATTTCTTTAATTGTATCAATAAATACTCTTCCAAATAATATGCCTCTTTTTATTTCAAAGTCATTCAACATGTCTGGAGTTATTGATGTATAAAAATATCCTGGTACAAGTCTTTTTTTACCGACTAAAACTCTTTTATTAGTAAGTACAATAACGCAAGATGAAAATAGGCTAAAATTTGTTGACGATTTCTGACCTGCAAAAACATATATTGGTTTTTCATCTGGATTTAAATGCTTTTGTACTACATTTGCATGTGCTTTTACTCTAAAACATATTGTTGTTGGATATTTTTCTAAAAATTCTAAACAACTATCATAAATACTTTTATCCATATTATTCTCCTAGATTATTCTTTGTAAAAAACTCCTCAATAGCAGATGATTCAACATCACCACTTATCGCATCAATTACTGTTTTATTTTTTACTAATATTACAAGAGGTGTACCCCAATCATCAGTAGATAATACACTATTTGAAGCTTTGAACTCATTAAATGTAGTATCATCAGTTATTTGATCTAAATCAAAATAATTAATAGTTACTTTTTGTGCATTAGCAACTGCTTTTATTTTTGGTGTAAATGCTTGGCAATGACTACATGTTGGTCTTCCAATATATATTAAGTTTTCTGTGCTATCTTCGTTTAATTTATAATATTCTGATAATGTTATTTCCTTCCAGTAACTTTTTTCTTTTGTTTTTAGATTAGAGAATGATGCTACAATAATTATTGCACCAATTCCTAATACTATTCCTGATACTATTAATACTTTTTTTATTATATTCCAAGATTTGGTATATCTTGTAATAACAATTGTAAGTAATAATAATAAATATGAACCAATAAATAATAATGATGTATTTAATATACTTAATACTTTTTCCATAATTTCTCCTTATAATTATTATACAATATTATATTATAAATGACAATTATTTAATATATCTTTCTTGTTCACTAAATATACATCCACAATACTTTTGTATATATAAATTTAATTCTCTTGCCTCTTTTTGGCCTTCTCTAAATTTTATTCTAAAATCTTCATATATAAATTTAATTTTATATTTCTTAGATAACTCTTCACATACTTTCTTAATTAGATCATGATTTTGATAAGGACTTACAAGAAGTGTTGTTGAAAAGCAGTCATAATTATTATCTTTTGCATACTTAACTAATATTTCTAATCTTTTTTTATAACAATAATCACATCTTTTTTTACCTTTATTATTAGTATTCTTAATAAATTCTTTTACATTGTATTCATCCTTATAAATTACATTTAAATTAATTGAATTAGCATAATTTATTAATGTATCTAATCTTTTTTTATACTCAGTATATGGATGAATATTTATGTTATACCAAAATCCATCTATATCATATTCTTCTTTTAATATTTTTATTGGATAAATACTGCATGGTGCACAACAAATATGTAATAATAGTTTCATAGTTACACTTTCTTTCAAAAATATTATAACATAAAAAAACTGACTATTATTCAGTTTTTATTGTTGCTTTGTTTTAGAGTGGTTGTAGACACTATTTCCTATTCTACTTCTTCAGAATCGTCTATTGCGTCTTCTGAACCTTCTATTACATCTCCAGAATCATCTATCGCGTCTTCTGAACCTTCTATTACATCTTCTTCTTGCTCATCACCAGTAACTTCATCTTCAGTACCAAGAGTGCTAATATCTTCTTCTAAAGAGTCAGCATCAAGTTCCTCTGCAACTTCTTCGCTTGAATCATCATAATCTCCATAATCTGTTTCATCTAAACCTTCTTCAAAAGGTTCAGCATCAACATAATCATCTTCTCCAAAGTATTCATCATCCATCGTTTCATCATCAAATTCTTCATCATCATAATAATCATCTTCTTCTGATGAAAATTCATCTTCGTCTTCCATTTCTGGTACATCATCAACACCATAGTAAGCTTCGTCCGCAAGTTCCAAATTTACTATTGTTACCCTGGAATCACCTTTAATAAAACTAAGCAATGTATACTTGTCGCTTTTTGCTGTTGGTAAAAATTCTTTGCCGATATTAAATATTGTCCTAAGTTCCCATAAAGATCTTTTTCCTGTTTTCTTTTCTATTATTTTATAACCAAGACAATAGTATTGTTTAACATATCCGTTTTCAATACTTTTTTTGCTTGTCCAAAGTGCAGAAAGTGGTTTTACACCTTCATATGCTTTTGAAAAATCGATTACAAAAAATATTATCCAAAGAGCAAGTATGCTTTCGACAATAGAAAATATTATTTTTTTCATAGGTCATCTCCTAACTTTTTTTATGGTTGCATTACTCCAAAAAATACTAACCACGCTAATATTGATTTAGCGACTAAACTTAATATTATATATATTTTCTCTCCATATAAATAATCTTTCCATTTACCAACTCTTTTATATTGTAATATCATATTTATTGGAAATAAATTAAAAAACACAAAATATGAACCAAATATTGCATATACAAACCAAGGTACTTCTGCTGGATTAGAATTACCAAATGCATACATAAATAGTATTATCCAAGGAATAATTCCCGCAACTGAACCATATATAAATGGTGCCCAACTAACTTTCTTATTATCAAGATTTATCTTTTCCATTAATAGTCCAAATAAATTCATTGAGGCATTAAGACCGAATATTAATATTAATGCTCCTATATCATATACTCCCATTAATACTGCTATTAGTATTATCATTATTGAAGAACTAAGAGCATATTCATACCATCTAAACTCGTTGATATGATTCTTTAATCCTTCCATATATTTATTTTTATATCTTTTTGAAGAAATAATAAAATGAAACATTGCTGATAAAAATAAAAATGATGCTACTAAAATACCAAATGGCAAATTAAATACTTCTTTTGTAACTGTAACTAGTCTTCCAATTATCTTATTGTATTCTAGAAAATTAGATACAATTAACGGTTTGAAATCTACCACCTTTTCTACTGTTAGAGCAACAATCAACATAAATACTGCTTGTATTATATGAAATGTTCCCATAAACTTGTTAAACTTTACTATTGAATTTAATTTATTATTCATTTTCCCTCCTATTAGTATTATTAAATCTTTTTATTAAATTTATTATCAAAATCTTTCTTAAATTCATCATATATATTCTCATTTACAGAATTACTGTCAAAATCTTTTTTTGACTTATCATATTTATTTTCATCTATAGAATTATTAATTTTGTCTTTTTTATTTTTGTATTTATCTAGTGTAATTTGTCTATATACTATTCCATATCCAGCTAATTCTAATTTTTCTATTGTAATAGAATCTATTGGCATAATACTATCATAAAAATCAGAAGTTGGAATTTTTAAAATTCTTGCGGCAGAAACATCAATATACATATCTCCATTTTGATCAACGTATATAAGTATCGCATACTGTGGTTTTATTTGTGGTCTTTCGTCTTGTGCTGCAACCATTTGTGATTCTTGTCCACCTGGGAATTGTTTCATATTTAATCTCCTTTCAACTTTATTACGAATGTAAGCATATGTTTTTTATTAAAACTATTACTTACTATTTATTAATTATATTATAACATTTTTATATTAGTAAAAACAATATATAAAAACCAAAAATATTATTTCTTGGTTTTTTTATTAACTCTTTTTTCTTTATTTGGTTTTACATCCAATTCATATATTGAGTCGCATATCTTATAATAATAAAATGTATTAAGCTCGTTATAATCATTATTTGCTAGTGCTTTTTCCAAAGCACTAAAATACATATCTTTTTCACTATAACTAACATATACTGGTGGTAACCCTACATTTTTAAATAATAGATTCATAAATCCCCTTGAAGTTCTTTTGTTACCATCATCAAATGGGTGTGTTTTAATAATCTCACATTTATATTCAATACATTTATTTATATACTTAATAATATTAATGTCTGGTCCTTCAGCTCCTTTTATTTCAGAGACTTCTTGCATATATTTAGCCATGCTTTTAAATATTTTGTCTAGTCTAAAATAGATTTCGCTAGCTTGAGAAACATCAACTGCAAAGTCTTTAATATAGGCACCAGTGCTTCTAAATTGCCCCCCAAACTCAGGATGAGGGCATTTTGAAAATAGTAGTCTATGCATTTCTTTAATAATTATCCAATAATAGTTTATATTATCTAATTTACTAAAATTATTAAAATTTCTAATATAATCATACATTTCACCTAAACCAGATTTTTCACATAATCTTGCTTCTTCTAGTTCTGACTCATTAGAAATATACTTATCTTTAAATCTATCAATAATATTATCATAATTAACAATATTAATATATTTATAATACGCAGATATTATAGTTTTAGGTAAAATATCGTTTTCAATATATAGTCCTTTATTTTCCTTTAATCTTAAATATTCTGCAAATATTATTTCAATAAACTTTCTTGCTTCATCATCTCTCATTATTTTTCTCCCCTTATGAAATACTCTTCTTCATTTGATAGCATATTATACATTTTTGTTAAATATTGTCAATATTTTGAAGTAACTTGACTTTTTGATCAATTTGTATTATTATACTGCTCAACAAAAAAGGGGGGGAGATAATTATGGCATCATCTCCGGAATATAACTATGTTTCTTTATGGGCGAATAGAGTACCTTACCCACCATTAGATTATATTGAACAAGCAAAAAAATCATTTATTAATGCTTTTAATTTATATATGAATTTATGTAAAGGCATTAAATATAACATTTGTTTTAGTAATTCAACTGAAATAGATTTAGAAATTGCTGAACAAAATATTGCTCATATGCTTGGTATAGAGTGTTCAAATATAAAAGGGCCATTCCATGATGATTTTAGAAGCAAAGTTCTTGGTATAAATGTGGGATATAATATTTCAACTTTTAATTTATTAAAAAAAATAATAGATAATTTTGATAAAATTGTTGAATATGAAACTACTGGTGAACAAAAAAAAGTATTAAATTACTATAGAATATTTATAAAATCTTGTATTTTTGAAAAGATTTTAAACTTATCAGACTATAATTATTTATGTATTGATTTTAACAAGGATGAATACATTAAAAATAGTGGTTTGCCTTGTAACTTTAATTCTACAATGTTTTTAGCAGTAGAAAGTGAAGAAGCATGTAGACCATATTATTTGATGGGTATTTTACCGGATTCAAACAAAATAGAAAAGGATTTGTCTCAGAATTGGAATACTGATAATGATGAAATAATTACAAACGGGCAAAATATTTCCTATGTTGTTGAAACATTAATTGCACCAAAAAATCCCAAAGATTTTCTTAACAATCAAGAAGTCGTAATTCCAACAAATCTTGTTTATGATAAATTTGGGAGATTAAATAGAATAGATGCTAGTGCTGAACAAAAACTTAGATTACTAAAAATGTACAGATCAGCACTAGAAAAATATCGTATTGAATCAAGTAGAGTAGATTTGTCTGGTGATTATGCCTTGCTTTTAAGTAGAGAAATAGATCGTAAAAGACTTACAAATCCTTTGTAAGTCTTTTATCTTTTATATATTTTTTGATTAGCAAATTTTTATAACTTTTGTAAGGGTTTTCTTTATATTTTTTCAACTATTTTGTAGTATGTCTCTCTTATTTTTGATTTATCAGTTGCCTGCATATTTACAAAATTTAATCTGAACTGATATCCGCTATTCATTGTTATATATATAACTACTGCTTTCCTTTTAAATAGTATTGCTGTTGATGATATATTTTTATAAGGAAAAAAATGTATTTTTTTAGGTAACAAACTGTTTTCTAAAAACCCATAACAATCAAATAATATTATTTTCTGATCAGAAAATAAACACTTATCCATCTTATTGCTATATACTGCCTCAATTTCTTCTCCCTTTGAAATGTATTGATTAATATATTCTGGTAATTTACTTGTATCAAGTTCCTTATAAAAATTAAAATAATGTGTTAGTTCTTTAAACTTTATATATGCCATAATATCCTCCTATTTTATAAACTTAATTCCATTAAATGGAAATACTCTAAATACTATTTTTCCAATTATATTTTCTTTTTCTATAAAGCCGATCTTACGGCTATCTAATGAATTATCTCTATTATCTCCTAATACGAAATATTCATTATTTGGTAAAACTCCATAATCCCAATTTGTAATATTATTGTTGTTTTTACTTTCAATATATTCTTCATTATGTAAAATACCATTAATATATAATTTACCATTAATAAATTCTACTTTTTCACCTGGTAACCCTAATACTCTTTTTATTAAATATTTAGTATCTTTATATTTAAACAGTATTATATCTCCCCTTTTTATTTTAAATACTTTATAGTGTGATTTTAGTACTATTATAATATCTTTATCATTTAATGTATTATTCATTGATGGACCAATTACTTCACTAAAACTTATTAAATAGATTACAATTAATAGAACAAATATAAATACTAATATATATATAAAACTATCTTTAATAAATTCTTTTATGTCTAACCAATCCATATATTCCTCATTATTTCTAATTAAATTATATCACATATAATAAAAAAAGAGAATAAATTCTCTTTTTTAATATTCTGATATTGCATCAAATGTATTTGTATCTGAATTATATCTAAATATTATTGTATAATCTCTGAATAACCATTCGTATTTTATACTAACTTTATCTATTACTGGTGGCATAATATCATGATCATTATAATAACCTATTCTTACTGATGTAAATAAATCATCTAATCCTCTCCACTCAACATTATCAACTACTTCATATGAAGCTACACCTTCATATTTTATACTTACTTCTTTTACTATTATTGGTAATATAAAATGTTCACGTATTTCTAAGAAGTCGTAATCAGTTGTACAAGATACTATACAATGTGGTTTTTCTGTACTTCCATTGTATGATAAATTAAACTTTGTTTGATAAACTACTTCATTTTTTACTGTATATTTAATATCGTTAAATGTATAACTGTTTTGTGTTATTTCAAGTGTTATATCATCTCCAACAGTCTGAGTTGAAAAGTTTGTTGTATAATCTGTTGTTAAATGTTTACTACTATCTGCATATACATTATATACATCTATATAATCAGATATGTTTTTTGTTGTAGGAGTTTCTCTTGTAAATACTAACTGTACATTAGGTTTAATTTCTGCATATATACCTACTTGTATTTCAGAAGGTGAAAGTACAACTTCATAGTTAATATCTATTGTTGATGTTGTTCCATCTTTTGTATAACTTACACTAATTGTTTTATCTCCTATTGTTGTTGTATCAAATGCTGGTGTTACTGTGTAATCTCCTGCATTTAATACTGTTGCTTCACCATAGTTATCATACGCTGTTACTGTTAACACTCCTGATTCTAATCTATCATATACTGCTTTATCTAATTCTGCTGTTATATGATTAAATAGTAAATCATTTGCATTTTCATTAACTGTAATTTGTCTTGTTACAGGAATTGCTGTTTGTCCTTGTCTATCTGCTGATGTTGTATAGGTTATTGTATGATTTCCTACTTCAAGTGTTGATACATCAGTAATATCAGCATAAAGTGCTACCATGTCAAAATCATCAGTTACTGTTAATCCTGTAAATACATTATAATTATCTAGTCTATTTATTGTTACACTTACTGGATCAATAGTAAGTATTGGAGGTAAATCTTCTGGGTAACTATCTGGATCATCATAATCTGTATTGTTTTGATATTCTTCCAAATTAGTATATCCATCTTGATCTTCATCTGCATTTGGATCAAGCATTTTTATTGTTCTTACTACTTCTTCTGCTATATTTCCATTTGCATCTGTATGGTTGTAATTTATTGTATACGTTCCTAAAACTAGTGGATCTCCATTTACAACTCCATCTATTGTTGTTGGAGCATCATAGTTATCTGTTACATTTGATTTTTCATCAGTATATGTTTCATAACCAAGTATTTTCTTATAACTTGAATCTCCTATTAATGTTATTACTGGTTTTGTTGTGTCTACTACAGCAAATTGTTTTATCTCTTGTTTATTATTACCTAACAAATCAGTTGCAGTAAATGTAACATTATATGTTCCTACTACATGTCTATCAATATTGTGTGTAATAATAACTGTTATATTTCCATCTGCAACATCAAACGCTGTTGCTTTAAATTCTGGAATATTGCTGTGTACTTCTATTGAATAGATGTTACTTAAATCAAGTGTAATTGTTGGTGCTTTATCATAAGTTGGATGACTATCTGGATCATCATAGTTTGTTCCATTATTATATTCTTCCAAATTAGTATATCCATCTTGATCTTCATCTGCAAGTGGATCTATCATCTTAATTGTTCTAACAGCCGGTCTTGCAATGTTACCATTTGCATCAGTTGCAGTATAATTAAATGAATATGTACCAACTATACTTGCATTTCCAATAACACTACCATTAATTATTCTAGTGCTATCATAGTTATCTGTTACTCTGGCTTGTTCATCTTCATATACTTCATAACCAAGCATTCTTTTATAACTTGATTCACCAATCAACCTGATAACTGGTCTTGTTGTATCTACTACATTAAATTTTTTCTTTATAGTTTGTGTGTTCCCATATACATCAGTAGCAATAAACTCTACTAGATATTCACCAACTATATCTCTATTAATATTATGTTTAATTTCTACATCAATATTTTCTTTTTCAAAACTTATTGCATTTGAATTAAACTCTGGTATTTCTGTATGTACTTCCATTACATATGTATTATTATCACTTATAGTTATTTTGGGTAATAATTCATCCCCTTCTGGGCCATTACCAATATTTGCAAAAGCAAATATAAATAAACTAAAAAGTATAAATAATACAATTGCAACTATTTTTTTCTTACTAATCATATTTATAATTCCTCACTAATTATATTTTATTTATTACTTCGCATTTTTCCCCATAGTGGAGTAATATCTACTCCTTTACCTAGAGAATCTCTTTTGTAATGATAAACTTTGTAACCTAAACCTATACATCTAGTAACTTTCCCATCACTATATGTATATTGTTTTTTACTTAAGCAAAATATTGGACCTTTATCAGTTACTGCTCTTATAAAATCAATTGACCATATTAAAGCTAAAACTGCAATAGCAACCCAAAAAGCAATATTACCTATTTTCTTTACCACTACTTCACCACCTTTCTATATATTTTGTCTTATGAAATATATTATTTGATACTAAAGCACGACCATAAAATAAGACTTGCCCCTTATACTATCACTTTTAATTGTAAAAGTAAAGATATAGTTTTTAACTCACTAATATTCTTTTGTTACTATATTATAGCATGATTATAATTTAAATTAAAGTTGATAATATTTTACACATTTATTTTTTTATAATGCCTTTTAATTAACTATCAATAATTGTTATGTTATACTAAATATAGAAAGAATTGATATAAATATGAAAAAATTTTTAATAATATCTCTAGTTTATTTATTTATATTATTTAGTGTTGGAATACTTTCTTTATATAAAGGAAACCAAACATATAAAAATGAAATAACAAAAAAAAATATATTGATAAATAAATATAGTCTTACTACTACCACTACTAAAACGGTAACTACCACTAAAAAAAGTTATACTAATGGTACAATTACAGCAAATGATTTAAACAACATAGATTTAAATGGTTATGATAATTTGATGATTGTAACACACCCAGATGATGAGTCTTTTTGGGCTGGGGGACATTTAATTGAACAAAATTACTTTGTTATTTGTGTTACTTGCGGTATTGACTTGGATAGAGAATTAGAATTTAAAAATATGATGAAAGAAACAAATGATAAATACATTACACTTGGATATACAAAATCAGTAGATATATCTTCATATGAAACTTTCAATTGGTTTGCTGCAAGTAAATTAACACAAGATATTGAAAAAATAATAGAACTAAAAGACTGGAATTTAATTGTTACTCATAACCCAAATGGTGAATATGGGCATAAAAATCATATCTTAGTTAGTCAAGTAGTCACATCGTTAGTTTCAAATAAAGAAAAATTATATTACTTTGGAAAATATTATTCAAAAAAAAATATTTCTTTTTTAGATAAAGATGCTTTAAATAATAATTTGTATGAAACAAAAGATAATATAATTAAAAAACATTATAAAAAGAGAATGGGTTCAATACTAAAACATCATCATATGTTTAAAAATGAAAACTTTATTAGTTATTCAAAATGGTACACTTTGTCAGATTAAATATACTAATTTTTTATTACAATTATAATAATAAAAAATTTTATTATATCTTTTAATACAATATTTTTTTATCTGGAATTATTACACTAGTTATTTTAACTATATTGTTTAATTCTTAAATCTTTTGTTCTTTTTAGACTTCTTTTCCAAAAGTATAACATTAGTTGCAGCTTTTTCAGAGAATAATTCATCATGCTCAACAAAAATCATGGTTGGACTGTATTTTAAAATTACATCTTCAATTTGAATTCTTGAAAGAACATCAATATAATTGAGAGGTTCATCCCAAATATATAAATCTGCCTGTTCACACAAACTTTTTGCAATAAGAACTTTTTTCTTTTGGCCTTCACTATAGTTTTCTATATTTTTTTCAAATTGAATTCTTTCGAAGTCAAGTTTGCGAAGAATTGATTTAAATAAGGTTTCATCAATGTTATTTTCTCTTGCAAAATCATTTAAATTGCCTTTTAAAAACGAAGTATCTTGTGATACATAGGATATTTTCATTTCATTTTCTACAAATACATCTCCAACATGAGTAATGTTCTGGCCTAATATTAGTTTTATTATACTTGACTTACCACTACCATTAGCACCTTTTAATTGTATTCTATCACCATTTTTAACTACGAAACTAACATCTTCACAAATTTGATTTTCACCATAAAATATAGATAAGTTAGAAATATTAATTAATATACTGTTTCTATTAGTTAATGGATTTAATTTTAAACTTTCTGCTATTTCAATATTTTTTAAAAGTTTAGCTTTATCCTCAACCGCTTTATTTCTTCGATTTTGAGTATTTTTGGCTCTTTGTGCCATTTTAGCGGCTTTTGCACCAATAAATCCCTTATCTACTCTGTTATCACTTTGGGCAGTGTCACGAGATTTTGATGATTCTATTTGGTGAGACCAACCAGTTGCTTGTCTTGCTGATTGTTCTAATCTTGAAATATCTTTTTTTAATTTTTCATTTTCATCTAATTCGAAATTATCTTGTCTTTGTTTGTTTTCCAACCAAGAAGAAAAATTACCTTGTTGAATTTCAATGTTAGTTTTATTTATTGATAATATATGATCAACACAAGCATCAAGAAATGCTCGATCATGGGAAACTAAAATAAAACTTTTTTTGCCTTTTAAATACTTTGCAACAACAATACGAGATTGTGAATCCAAATGGTTTGTAGGTTCATCAATAAGTAGAAAATTATTTTCTCTTGAAAATAAAATTGCTAATAAAACTTTAGTTTGTTCACCTTTACTCAATGTTTCAAATGGCCTTATTAATACATCCTCTGAATCCATTTCTAATAGAGAAACTTCACGATCTAATTTCCATTTTTCATATTTCTCAAAATCAGAATTTATTTCTTGAGCTATTTCATAAGCGGTTTTGCTTTTATCTTTTACTTCGAAAGGAAAATAATCAAAGTGCCCATTTGAAAATATGTTCCCACTATATTCAAATTTACCCATTAAAAGATTTAAGAAGGTGGTTTTTCCTCTACCATTACGTCCTATAAATCCCAGTTTCCAGTTAGTATCAATTGAAAAAGAAACATTTTCAAAAATGTTGTCATAACTTCCATCATAATGAAATGATAAATTTGAAACAATAATTGTAGCCATATAATCACCCCAAAACTATAAATTTTAATTTATATTAAATATATTCTACAATAATTTATAAAATTTCTCCACTTTAATTAGAAATTTCTATCATAAATATAGCATTTTATTATAATTTTATAAATTTAATATAGTAACTTACTTAAAAAGTTCTTTAAATTTTAGATTTTAAAAACATAAAAGCAACAAACCCTTTATTTACATGAGTTTGTAAGCAGCATAGTTCTTAATGGAGTAATATTCCAATAGGTACAAAATGTTTTTATAGGTTAAGTACTTCTCTAATTGTCTTTCTTATTTCATATATTCTTTTTTGATTAAATTCGGGATTGTCTTTAAACCACTTTATATTAAGCGGTGAGGGATGAGGTAATACTATTGTTTTTTTGCCATTCAACACATTGTCCTTAAATATTAATTCGTTATAATTTTCATCTGGGAAAAAAACATTCGCTGCTTTTGATCCAATTATTATATATAAATCATTACTAATAAAAGTTAATTCTTTTTTTATCCATTTCTCGTAGCATATTTTTGGGGGTAATTTATCACCACCATTTTTTGTTTTACCTGGAAAACAATGAGATAAAGCTGTAATATAAAAATTTGTTTCATTATAAAAATCATCATCACTAATTTTATACCATTCGTATTTTAATTTTTTTCCACTTTGATCAGTGAACTGTTTTCTTGTTATATGAACATTAGCTGAAGGGGCTTGACTTATTTGAACTATTTTTGCATATTGACTACCAAATATAACTGGATGTGGTTCAAACCCAAAAACACTTTTGCAGTCACTACAATTATATATTTTCTTTTTTAATTCATCAAAATTCATATCATAACCTCTACATTTATTATATATCATTTTAAAAGAAAACGAACCATCCTATTGGAAGGTTCGATTAATTTCTTAATGGGGCCAGTTAGATAGAAGTTGTTACCCCCTTATCTCTTGATAAGTTAGTTATATTATAGCACTAATTTATAAATTCTAAAATAGTTATTCTTGAGATAAGGTATATCCACCATCTACAATAATTTCTTGCCCTGTTATAAATGATGAATTTCCCCCTGCTAAAAATAATGCTAATTCTGCCACATCGCTAGGATTTCCTAATCTCTTTAATGGTGTTTTGTCTTCTATACTATCAATGTAATCATCAAAATTTGGCGTTTCTATATAAGACATTGGAGTTTTTATTACACCTGGCGAGATAATATTACATCTTATACCATGCTCACCAAAACGCGCTGCTATTGATTTGGTGAAAGATACAATTCCACCTTTGGATGCAGAATATATAGGGAAGAATTTTGATCCATTTTTTGCAACAATTGAACCAATGTTGATAATAACTCCCTTTATATCATTTTTTATCATTTTTTCAATTGCTAATAATGATGTTGAAATTGATGCCTTTAAATTTATGTCTATTACTTTATTTAATGAATCCAAATCATATTCTTCTTTTTCTTCAATAGAATTTATAGTACCAGCACAATTTATTAAAATGTCTATATTATTAATCGAATTCAACATCTTTACTATATCATTCTGATTTTCTAAATCACACACATCATATTTTATATTATTAGAAATACTACTTACATCTTTTAATTTATTTTCATCTCTTCCTACTATAATTACTGAATAGTTGTTGGAAGCAAACAAAATAGCAATTTGTTTCCCAATTCCACTACTACCACCAGTTATTAAAACTGTTTTTCTTTCTATATCCATTTATATCACCTATTTTAATTATACTATAAGATAAACAAAAAACGAACTAAATAAAATCAGTTCGTCTAAATTTCAAAAATATGGGGCAATATTCCAATAGGCACAAAACGTTTTTAATATTTATTCTATAATTATTTTATAGTATTTTGTCCCCTCATCCTTTAACAGGATTGCACCATTATTTTCTATGACTTTTGATGAAGCAATATTTCCGCTAGAACTTTGTGTATAGATTTCCTTAAATCCTAATTTTTTAAATTCTAGTAACGCTAATGCCAACATCTTGGTTGCATAACCTTTTTTTTGTTCACTTGGTCTAATATTGTAATAGACATTACCAGACCATTTTAACCAATTATCATCTATTTCAGTTCTTAACCCAACATATCCAACTGGATAATCATCAACATACATTATATATGTAATAGTTGGAGTTCCATAATAATTAACTTTTAGATATTTATTACAGATTAGTTGCTCTAAATAATTACTAAATGTTTCAAATGGAATACCATGGCACAAATTAGTAGCACCAGAAACTTTAGCAGGTATTTCTTGGAACATATCATATTCTTTTTCACCCATATCTAAATTTATTTCTTTTAACTTATAATTCATAAATACACCTCTATCTCAATTATATATCATTTTTTACAAAAAGAAAACGAACCATCCTATTGGAAGGTTCGATCACTCTCTTAATGGGGCGATATTCCAATAGGCACAAAACGTTTTTATATTAGCTTTATTAAATTATCATTATCTTTTATTTTAAACGCATCTTTTGGAATTGATTTCAACAATTCAGAATCTAAATTATCATAGTGAGGAATAATTATTTTATCAAAAACATTAAAACCATTATCTAAAATTTTAAGACATCCTAGTGAAGTATCTACATATCTTTTTGACATTATCATAGCTCCAGCAGATTGACCAACGATAACATTACCATTATTCATAAACTCTAAAATTACATTATAATATTGATTATTTATTATTGCATCCATCAAAAATTTTGGTTCTCCTCCACTAAAATAAATTGCATTATATTTTCCTATTTTAAAATCTTTTTCATCTAAGTCTATAATATCTGCCAAAATATTATGTTTATTTAATTCTTCTTTAGCTATAATAGAATTTGCCCTATCTTGTGTTTTTAATTTTGCATTACATATTATAGCGACATTCTTATCTTTTAATATATCTATAATTTTTTTATAAGAATTCATATATTTTTTATATCTTTTATCTATACCATAACTTGTTACATATATATTCATTTGTATCACCCAACTTAATTATATATCATTTTTTATAAAAAGAAAACGAACTCTCCTATTGGAAAGTTCGATTGCTCTCTTGATGGGGCGAATAGTGGGGATCGAACCCACGAATACTAGAGCCACAATCTAGCGTGTTAACCACTTCACCATATCCGCCATATGCATTGGTATTTTAACATTAAATTATTATTAAATCAAGATATTAAAAAATCCCATATGGGATTTTATTAATTATCTCTTCTGTCGTTATCGTTGTAACGATTATTTCTAAAGTTGTTTCTGTTTCTTTTGTTATTATCACGGCACTCTTTACATCTTTGAGGTTGGTTAGTAAAACCTTTTTCATCATAGAATTTTTGTTCGCCTGTTGTAAAAACAAATTCTTTACCACAATCTTTACAAGTTAGAGTAATATCCTTATATTCTTTATCCATTTTTTAAAGCCTCCTTATTAACATATTAATTTAATTACTTACATATTCCATATTTAACAAGGGACTTAGTGAATGATTAAATCGTTAATGAGTATAACACAAATATTATTTAATATCAAGCTTTTTTGCTTGTTTTGCCAATATTACAGTGGATTTTCCATACTTTTTATTAATATTGTCCATTAATTTTTGTATAACTTCATCATTTTCTTTTGATTTCAACTCTTCAAACATGGATATTTGTTCATATTTTTTATCCATAAAACCATTTAATCTTATTGCTACTAAACGAATAGAATCTTTTTTCCACATTTTATCCACTAATAGCTTTGATGTTTCATAAATATCTTTATTAGTATTGATAGGGTTAACTAGCTTTTGTTGGTGAGAATAAGTAATAAATTCACTGTTTTTTAGACTTACCGTTACAATAAGAGCATAATAATTAATACTTCTTAATCTTGCTCCTAATTGCTCAGATAATTCGTATAATACATCATATATTTCATTTATTTTTGTTAAATCTTTAGGTACCGTTACTGAATTGCTTATTCCTTGATTCTTTGGTATATACTCTTCCACTTTAGAATCATCTATTCCATTAGCATAATTGTGCATAGTAATAGCACTTGATTTAAAATGTTTTTTTAAGATATTAATATCTGCTTTTGCCAAATCTTCGATTGTAACTATACCTATTTTTTTTAATATCTCAGCACTTGTCTTACCTATCATAAAGAGTTCTTTAACTGGTAATGGCCATAATTTTAGTTCTATTTCATTTTCAAATAAGGTATGTACTTTATCTGGTTTTTCAAAATCTGATGCCATTTTAGCACACAACTTATTATTACCTATACCAATATTTACTGTAAAACCATGCTTTTGCTTTATTTCTTCT
>CAYNHX010000004.1:0-1118 GCA_964397275.1 uncultured Muribaculaceae bacterium
AATATTTCCGCTTATGTTTAAAGATTTTTGAGACATTTTCCTAAGTTATTGACATTTAAAATAGGAAAAAAATACTAAATGTAGTAAAATAATATTAGAAAGAAGGTTTTATTATGGATAGTAGATTAATATATGTACAAACTGAATATTCATTTTTAACTAGTACTATTACTATTAATAAACTAATTAATAAAGCCAAAGAAGATAATATTAAAGTTTTAGGGATAGCAGATATAAATATGTTTGGTGTAATGGAGTTTTATACTGAATGTATAAAAAATAATATTAAGCCCGTAATTGGACTTGAAGTAAATATTAATGACATTAATATTGTTATTTATGCAAAAAATTATGAAGGATATAAAAATCTATGTAGAATATCAACAATAGTATCTGAAAATAATTTTAATATTGACGTTTTAAAAAAATATAGTAGTAATTTAATTTGTTTTATTTCAATAAGTAATATGGAATTATATAAAAAATTAAAGCAAATATTTAGTGATATATATTTGACATATTCAGTATTAGCAGAAAAAAATGATAAATATGATAACTTAGTATTCTTACCAAAAACAAGATCATTTAAAGATGATTCTGATTCTTTAGTGTATTTAGAATCAATTAAAAAAGGAAGATTAATTAATGATTATAAAATAGCAGATATATATCAAGAAAAAGATTATAATAATAAATTACTAAACAGAATATTAAATGATGTAAATATTGAAATAATGAAAGATGAAACCCTGATGCCTATATATGAAGTTAGTAATCAAAAATTATTTTTAAAAGAATTATGCAAAAAGGGGTTAAGCAAAAGACTAAATAATGATATACCAAATAATTATAAAGAAAGATTAGAATATGAATTAAATGTAATTAATGATATGGGATATAATAACTATTTTCTTATTGTGTGGGATTATGTAAAATATGCTAGAAAAAGCAATATACTTATGGGAGCAAGAGGATCTGCAGTATCTAGTCTAGTTTCTTATTCTTTAGGAATATCTGATACAGATCCACTTAAATATAATCTAATATTTGAAAGATTCTTAAATAAAGAAAGAATTACTATGCCAGATATAGATATTGATTTTGATAATACTAAAAGA
>CAYNHX010000004.1:1128-26776 GCA_964397275.1 uncultured Muribaculaceae bacterium
AATTATTTAATAAATAAATATGGTAAAAAGTCATGTTTAAAAATAGTTACTTTTTCTCATCTGTCATCAAAACAAGTAATAAGAGATATTGCTAAAGTTTTAGATTATGAATCATACAAAATAGATATGTTAACAAAAGCACTTGATGAGAAAAAAGATTTAATTCAAAATAAAGATAGCAATGATATTAAAAATCTTCTGGAAGACAGTAAAATAAATGAAATATATAATATATCAATTAAACTTGAAGGACTAAAAAGACATTATTCAATACATGCAGCAGGAGTTGTAATATCAAATAAAGAATTAGATAATTATATACCTTTATCACTATATAGTGATGGAAGTTATATCACAAGTTTTTCTATGAATTATTTAGAAGATTTAGGATTGCTAAAAATGGATATTTTAGGGTTAAAAACTCTTAGTATTATTGATGAAGTTTTAAATAAAATAAATATTAATTATAATGATATACCATTAGATGATAAAAATACATTTAATATATTTCAGGAGGGATTACTAGAGGGTATATTTCAATTTGAGACTCCAGGTATGAAAAAGACAATATTAGAACTAAAACCAACTAATATTGATGATTTAATAGCACTAGTCGCCCTTTTTAGACCTGGTCCTATGGATAACATACCTAGTTATATAAAAAGAAAAGAATATAAAGAAAAAACAGATTATATAAATAAAGACTTAGAAGAAATATTATCATCAACATATGGAATAATTATATATCAAGAACAAATAATGCAAATAGCAAGTAAAATGGCATCTTATTCAATGGGAGAAGCAGATATATTAAGAAGAGCAATGAGCAAGAAGAAATTAGACATTTTAGAATCTGAAGAAAGTAAATTTATATCCAATTCTATTAAAAATGGATATTCAAATAAAGAAGCAAAAGAAGTGTACGATTTAATATTAAAATTTGCGAACTATGGATTTCCAAAATCACATTCAGTGGAATATGCAATATTAGGGTATAAAATGGCATATTTAAAAGCAAACTATAAGTTAGAGTTTATGAGCACATTATTAACATATTCAATTGGTAATGTTTCTAAAACAAAAACAATAATAAATGAGTGTAAGAAATTAAATATAAGTATAGAGATGCCAGATATTAATTTGTCATCACTAAAATATGAAATATTAGATAATAAAATATATTATAGTATTTCAATGATAAAGGGTATTGGTATTAATTTATGTAAAGAAATAATAAACGAAAGAATAAAACCATTTGAAGATTTCTTTGATTTTGTATCAAGAATGAATGAAAAAATAAGTAAAGAGCAGATTACTAATTTAATATATGCTGAATGTTTTAGAAGTTTTAATTATAATAAAAAAACTTTAATTGAATCAATTGATACAGCATATAATTATGCATATTTAGTAAAAGATACTGATTCAAAATTAGTTAATAAACCAGAAATAATAAAAGAAACAGAATTTACAAAAGAAGAATTAATTAATATTGAAAAAGACTTATTTGGATATTATTTATCTAATCATCCAGTAACAAAGTATAATCTTGATAGAAAAGTAAACACTAATAATATAGATAAGTATTTTGATAACAATGTTGAGATAATACTAAATCTTGAATATAAAAAGACAATAGATACTAAAACAAATGAAAAAATGATGTTTATTGATGCTAGTGATGAATACGGTAATTGTGAACTAGTTATTTTCCCCAAAAAATATAATACTTATTTTGATATCAGAGTACCCAATGTATATAAAGTTATTGGTAAAGTAGAAAAAAGATTATCAAAATATCAAATAATTGTATATGAGATTATACATTTATAATATGTAAACACACAAATAAAAAGAATACTTTATTCTTTTTTTTGATATAATGATAATAGGTGATAATATGAATAAAACAAAAATATTGGCAACAATTGGTCCAGCAACAAAAGAAAAAGAGACTTTAAAGAATATGATTAAAGCAGGCATGGATTGTGTTAGAATCAATTTTTCTCATGCTACTTTTGATTTTGCTGATGATGTTATAAATAATATTAGAAGCTTAAATTCAGAATTAGGTACTAATGTATCTATTCTTGTAGACACAGCAGGACCAGAAATAAGAGTAGGAGCATTAAAAGAAAAAGAAATATTATTTAAAATTAATGATGATGTAATGATATCAAAAGATGATATTATTGGTGATAATAGATGTTTTTGTACTAATTATAAAGATTTTATTAATGATATAGAGGTTGGTAAAAAAATACTAATAAATAATGGTAGTGTAGAACTTACTGTAAAATATAGAGATAATTATAATGTATATTGTGTAGTTACAAGACAAGGTATTGCAAAACCAAGAAGCAGAATTAATGTTCCTTGTGTAAATATGAATGTACCATTCTTATCAGACTTTGATAAAGAAGTAATTATGTATGCATCTAAAATGAAAGCAGATTATTTAGCAGTATCTTATATTAAAACTTTAGCAGATATATTAGAAATAAATGATATGTTAATATCATTAAATGATGACCATATGCAAATAATAAGCAAAGTAGAAAATGAAGAAGCAGTATCTAATATAGATGAGATATTAAAAGTAAGCGAAGGTGTTATGATTGCAAGAGGAGACCTGGGTCTTGAAATAGCTCTTGAAAAGATACCAAATATACAAAAAGAAATAGTTAATAAAGCAGTAGAAATGAATAAGTTAACAATAGTTGCAACAGAAATGTTAGTTAGTATGGTAAATAAAAATTATCCAACAAGAGCAGAAGTAAGTGATGTTGCAAATGCTGTAATTGATGGAGTAGATGCGGTTATGTTAAGCGAAGAAACAGCAATTGGGTCTTATCCAATAAATGCAATTGAGTATATGAATAAGATAATTAGTGAATCAGAAGAGCATATTGACTATAATGCTATATTAAAAAATTATATTAGAAAAGATAAATCAGATGCAACAACAAGCATTGCATATTCAGTTACAGATTGTGCGAATAGATTAAAAGCAAAAGCAATAATTGTAACTACTTTATCTGGGTATACAGCTAAACAAGTTAGTCATTTTCATCCATCATCTCCAATCGTGGTAACTAGTCCAAATAAAGATACAATATTATCATTAAGTCTTTATTGGGGAATAATTCCAATATTAGTTGATTATGCAAATACTACTGATGAAGTAATTGAAAAATCAAAAGATATTGCAATAAAAGCATTAAATTTAGAAAAAGATGATATAATAATAATAACTGGTGGATTCCCACTAGAATCTGCTAAGACAACAAACTTTATGAAAATTGAAGAAATAAATTGATATATTTATTCTTTTTTGGTATAATTGGTTGACTTTAAAGAAAGGAGGAAATTATGAGTGTAATTAATATTTTTGCATTAGGTGGTTTAAATGAAAATGGAAAAAACATGTATGTTATTAAAGTTGATAAAGATATATTTGTTTTTGATGCGGGATTAAAGTATGCAGATGACACACTTTTAGGTGTAGATTATATAATACCTAATTTTGAGTATATAAAAGAAAATATAAAAGATATAAAGGGTATATTTATTACTCATGCTCATGAAAAGAATATGGGTGCTATATGTGATATAGTTAGTGAAATACCTAGTATTAAAATATATGCTACTAAGTATACTTGTGAAGTATTAAAAAAAGATTTAGAAGAATATAACATAGAATTTAATAATATTGTTGAAATAGAACCACATAAGAGAATAGTATTTGGCAAAAATAGTATATTTCCAGTTAGAGTAACTCATAGTGTTCCTGATTCTGTAGGTTATGCTTTAAATACAAAAGATGGTACTATATTTTATACAGGTAATTATTTATTTGATGCTACTATGCCTGAAAATTATAAAACGGATGTAGGTAAATTAGCGTATATAGGCAAACAAGGAGTACTTTGTTTATTATCTGAATCTATGTATGCAGATAAAAGTGGTTATACATCACCTCAACAACATATATCAGAGATAATTAGAAATACATTATCAAAATTAGATAAAAGAATAATATTTGCAATAGATACAGCACATGTATATAGAGTACAAGAATTACTAGAGGAATTAAATAAAACACACAGGAAAGTAGTTATAATGGGTAAAAAATTACAAAGTACTATTAGTTATATATTAGATAGTGGATTTTCTAATTTTGATAAAGATAAAATTGGTGACTTATCTAATATAAATGATAAAGATGTAATTATTTTAATAGCAAGCGAAAGAGAAAAACCATATCTAAATTTAAGTAGAATAGCAAGTGGATACGATAAGTATATTAAAATTGCAGATACAGATACTATATTTTTCTTAGATCCAGAAACAGAGAATACTGAAAAAATATTTATAAAAGTAGTAGATGATATATCTAAATTAGGAGCAGATATCATATCATTACCAAGAAAAAAGAACTTAATGCACCATGCATCAAGTGAAGATATAATGCTTATGCTTTCTTTAATGAATCCAAAGTATTATATTCCAGTAATGGGAGAGTATCGTCATCAAATAGCAAACGCTAAAGCTGCTAAATTAGTTGGTATACCAGAAAATAATATATTATTAAGACAAAATGGAGAAGTGGTATCATTTATATCTGGTAATTTAGTAAATGCTAATGAAAAGATAAAAGTAGATAACATATTAATTGATGGTAAATCTAGTCAAGATATTGGTGAATTAGTACTTAAAGATAGAGAATTATTAAGTGATAACGGCATTGTAATAATATGTGCATCAATTAATAGAGCAACAAAAGAAATATTGGCAGGACCAGAAGTAGTTACTAAAGGATTTATATATGTTAAAGAAAATATAGAATTAATTGATAAAATAAAAGAGATATCAAGAAAAGTTATTATTAAAAATGTTGGAGTATTACATACTGATTTCAATAAAATAAAGCAAGCAATAAGAGATGAATTAAGTTCATATTTATTTTTAGAAACAGAATGTAGACCAATGATAATAACTGTAATTCAAGAAATATAGGAGGAAAAATGAAAAATATATATTCCGAGTTAAAGAAAAAAGGAATAAAAAACCCATCAAATTTTAGTGAAGAAGTAGTAGTAACTTTATTAAAAGAAAATGGGCTATATGATTGTGCAGAACTTTTAAGAGCATATGGTGGTAAAAAGAACTATGATAGAGCATTAAGAATATATTTTAGAAAGAATAAAGACAGAATAATGGTAAAAATACCATTATCTGAATATAAATCAATGAAAAGAAGAACAAAAGCATTTGTATTAGTATTAGCAATTGCAATAACTTCAACATCTACTGCTATTATACAGAACTTAAATCAAAAATATACAACAGTTACACTAGCACTTGATTATGGTGATAGTGGATATTCAATAGCAGAAGAATTTTCAGGTGATACCGATTCTCATTCCTTTGATGACGAAATGTTAGAAAAATTTAATAAATTTAAAATTGATATTTTAGGTCAATATCCAGAATATCCAGAAACATACCAGCCTTATGATCCGCTTGATCCAGATAGACATAATACTACAGTAAAAATAACAGTACCAAATGACAGGTTGGAAGATGTAGAAGCACACAATGATGATCTTGGATTTAAAGATACTTATAAAAAAAGATAAAAAGATACTTTCAGTATCTTTTTTGTTTACAATTAATAAAAGTGTGCTATAATTTCATAGTACGTAAGGAAACGATTATGGAAACAAGAAATATAGCAATAATTGCACATGTTGATCATGGTAAAACAACTTTAGTAGATGAATTATTAAAACAATCAGGTACTTTTAGAGAAAATGAATATATTCAAGAAAGAGCTATGGATAATAATGATATTGAAAGAGAAAGAGGAATAACAATATTAGCAAAGACAACAGCTATTAATTATAATAATTATAGAATTAATATAGTTGACACTCCTGGTCATGCTGATTTTGGTGGAGAAGTAGAAAGAATAATGCACATGGTAGATGGAGCATTATTAATAGTGGATGCATACGAAGGAACTATGCCCCAAACAAGATTTGTACTAAAAAAAGCGTTAGAAGCAAAAATTAAAATAATAGTAGTAATAAATAAAGTTGATAGAAAAACAACAAGAGTAAATGAAGTAGTAGATGAGGTATTAGAATTATTTATGGAACTTGGAGCAACAGATGAACAACTTGATTTTCCAATTGTTTTTGCATCTGCATTAGAAGGCACTTCAAGTTTAAATTCAAATAAAGAAACTCAAGAAAAAACAATGAAGTTTATATTTAATACAATAATTGATTATATTCCATCATCATCAAAAGACACTTTATCACCATTACAATTACAAGTTGCACTTATGGATTATAATGATTATGTGGGTAGAATAGGAATTGGCAAAATAAATAAAGGTAAAATAAAAATAGGAGAAAATGTTAGTTGTTGTCGTTTAGATGGAAGTATTAAACAATTTAAAGTACAAAAATTATATGGCTTTTTAGGATTAAAAAAACAAGAAATAAATGAAGCATTTGCTGGAGATATAGTAGCAATTGCAGGATTGCCAGACATATCAGTAGGTGAAACAATATGTAATGTAGGAAAAGAAAATCCAATTGAGATATTAAAAGTAAGTGAACCAACATTACAAATGACCTTTAGTGTTAATAAATCTCCTTTGGCAGGAAAAGAAGGAAAATTTGTAACGGTAAGAAAATTAGAAGAAAGACTACAAAAAGAACTTCAAAAAGATGTATCTTTAAAGGTAGAACAAAAAGATACAGAAAGTTTTATAGTATCTGGAAGAGGAGAATTACACTTATCTATATTAATTGAAAACATGAGAAGAGAAGGTTATGAAATAGAAGTTTCTAAGCCAGAAGTAATATATAAAGAAATTAATGGTAAAAAGTATGAACCTTATGAAGAATTACAAATTGAAGTAAAAGATGAAAATATGGGTTCTATAATAGAAAATTTAGGTAAAAGAGCTGGTAATTTAAAATCAATAAAAAATAATGAAGCAATAGTAAGATTAGTATATGAAATACCCTCAAGAGGATTAATTGGATTTACAACTGATTTTATGACCTTAACAAAAGGATATGGAATAATTAATCATACATTTAGTGAATATAAAGAATATGTAAATCAAAATTTTGGAGAAAGAAAACTAGGAGTACTAGTATCTATGGAAAATGGCAAGGCCTCAAGCTATGGATTATATCAATTAGAAGATAGAAGCACCATGTTTATAGAACCTGGAACAGAAGTATATGAAGGAATGATAGTTGGCGAGCATATTAGAGAAAATGATTTAGCAGTAAATGTTGTCAAAAATAAGCAACAAACTAATACTAGATCTGCAACTAAAGATGCAACAATTGTACTTAAAAAACCAAGACAATTAACATTAGAAAAAGCACTCGACTTTATTAATAGTGATGAGCTGGTAGAAGTAACACCGCCAAACTTCAGATTGAGAAAAAAAATACTTAATACAGAACAAAGAAAAAAGAATGATAAAAACAAGGACAAAGATTAATTTGTCCTTTTACATTGACAAAAAAACCTGTTGACATTATATATTATTAGTAATAACATATAATTATAATATAATAAGGAGTGAATAATTACATGCTAAATAAAATCAAAGAATGGTTAAAACCAAAAAACAAAAATAAAGTAGGAAGACCTAAACTGGCAAATAAAGACACAAAGAAAATTGTAAAAATAGAAATAGCATTAGCATTTGTACTGTGTGCAACGCTAGTATTATCAGGCACAAGTGTGCTAACAGGAAAAAGCCCAATAGAGCTGTTGTCATTTGGTATGGCAGGTAAAGCAAGTGGTAGAGCATATGTAGATGCAACAGAAGGAGATGTGCCACAAGAATATAAATTAACTTGTAATGGAGTTGATTATGGTAGATATAAAGTTAGATACTATACAACACCATCAACACTATCAGAAAAAGGACAAATAGGATATTATAGAACTGATGGTAAACCATATACTGATTTTAGTCAGTGGGTAAAAGCTCCAACCGTTAGGTATGAAGTTACTATTCCAAAAAACAATGAAATAAGAGACATTGTAATAAAGTTAAATAATTGTGCAGTAATAGCAAACTATAACATTGCTAAAGCAGCAAGAAGAGTGCAAATATTTGTTAACTTTAATGATAAAGAATTGACAGGTAATGTAAAACCAGAGTTTTATACATATTATCAATATAGAACAGCAAACAGAAGTGTATATTCATATTCAACAATAAACAAAGGAGAGACTTTAAAAATAGACAATAAAGCACCAGAATTGGTTGAGACAAGTATTTCAAAAGTTAATGATGGTCAAAATAATACCGGTACTTTAAATATCACAACAAATGAAAATATTTATGGAGCAGGTTGGGGAGACCCGTTAAATCCAACTATAAAAGTGTCATTATATAAGTATGCTACAAGTACAAAACTATTTGAAACAACAACAAGCTTATCTCCGTCACATTTAATAAATGGTACATTTATAGGGTTAACAGGACACGTCACTTTTTACGATAAAACTACAGGCAAATCTATTTTAGTAAATAGTCAAACATATACAGCAGAAATAATATTAACAGATGCAATAGGAAATGTATCGGAAAAAAAATATTTTTATTTTAGAGTTTATGAAAACGGAACAGCCTCTCAAGTATTTCCGACAACTAGCGGAGTTTCACCAACAGCACCGGTTACTACAACAATAAAGAAGCCGTTCGTGTCAACACTATCAAGTAGAATAGGTAATGTAAGAGTAAAAATTAATGCATATAACGAATCTCCAGTACGAAAATTAACTACAGTTAAATTTCGTACAACGTTTGATTATATAGTTAAGCCAAGTGCAGGAGGCCAAGCATATTTTAAAACATTTGAAGTATCCTTCCTTGAACATCTTGGCGTAGATGCAACAGAAGTGAATCCAACAAATATATATAAGTGTGTTAAAATTAGAGAAAACGATGACTATGGAGTAACACAAATGACAGTTAGAGAGCAAAGAACATTTGGTAGATGGGGAATATTTACTGATGCTAACTGTAGAGATAATGTTGGTTATTTATACACTCAAACTTACGAATATACAGAATAAAAAATATTAAAAAAATTAGCACTTGCTATTGACAAGTGCTAATTTTTTAGTATAATTATAATTGGAGGGAGGGATATTAGATGAATTTAATACCAAGAAATTTCTTTTTGGATGATTTGTTTGATGATTTTCTTACTTCAAAAGACACCAACAATCTAAAATGTGATATCTATGAAAAGGATGGTAAATATCATCTAGAAATGGATGCAATTGGCTTCAATAAGGATGATATGAATATTTCTTATGATAATGGATATCTAACTGTAGAATTATCTACTAGTGAAGAAAAAGAAGATAAAAAGAAAAACTACATTAGAAGAGAAAGATATCAAAAAGATTATAAACGCACATTTTATGTTGGTGAAACTAAAGCAGAAGAAATCACAGCAAACTTTAAAGATGGTGTCTTGAAAGTAACTGTACCAAAACAAGAAAAAATCGAATCTAAAAAGAAAATAGAAATAGAATAAAGAGCATTTTTGCTCTTTTTTCTTTACTTTTATATTAACTTTTTAATAAATATCTATGATTTATTGATATAATAATATTAATGGTGGTGTATTAATGAAAAATATTTTATTAACTGCTTATAATTTAGAAATTGGTGGTATCGAAAAAGCACTAATTAATTTATTAAAAAACATCAATTATAAAAAATATAATGTTACTCTTATTTTAGAAGAGAAAAAAGGAGTACTACTTAAACAAATACCAAATGAAGTAAGTATAATTGAATATAAGATAAGTAAATGTAAGATTAAACTTATTAGAAAAATAATTAACAGAATTAAATTAATAAAAACAATAATATTTAACTATAATAAGTATTCTTTTTCGTGTTGTTATGCTCCATACTCAATACCAGGATCTATAATAGCAAGATATTTATCAAAAAACAATTCAATATGGATACACTCAGATTACTATTATCTATATAATAAGGATACAGTAAAAATAAATAAGTTTTTTAATGATAGAAAGATAGATAAATTTAAACATATTATTTTTGTATCTAAAGATGCAAAAGATAATTTCGATAAAATATATAGCAATCTAAAATATAAAACATTAGTATGTAATAATTTAATTGACTATAAGGAAGTAATTAAATTATCAAATGAAAAAACAAAAGAAATAAAACCAAATAAAACATTATTTATTAATGTATCTAGGCATGAAGAAAAAGCAAAAAGAATAACCAGAATAATTGAAGCATCAAGAAAATTAAAAGAGAAAGATTATAATTTTGAAGTTTGGCTAATTGGGTCAGGAGAAGATACTAACTTATATATAGATATGATAAATAAATATAAATTAAGTGATAATATAAAACTACTAGGATTCAAAGAAAATCCATATCCATACTATAAGTTAGCAGATGCTTATTTATTAACTAGTGATTATGAGGGATTTCCTGTTGTATTTTTAGAATCATTAATAATGAAATTACCAATAATATCTACAATTGACTCACTTAATATAAATGATTATGGTATTTTAATAAAAAAAGATACTAATGATGTATTTAAAAAAATGAAAATATTTATTGAAAGAGAATATAAAATAAAAAAAGAATTTAATGTTGAAGAATATAACAGCAAAGCAAGCAAAATAATTACTAATATGATTGAAAATAAATGGTAGGTGAAATATGAAATATAGTATAATTGTACCAGTTTATAATGCAGAAAAATATTTATTAAAATGTATAAGTAGTATATTAAATCAAAACTATAATGGAAATTATGAAGTAATTATTATTAATGATGGATCAACAGATAAATCAAAAGATATTATTGCGAGTATAAACAATAAAAAAATTAAATATTTTGAAATAAAAAATAGTGGAGTAAGTTATGCAAGAAATTATGGTGTTTCTAAAGTAACTGGTGAGTATTTTCTTTTTGTAGATGCAGACGATTATATAGCAAATAATTTGCTTAGTACAGTAGATAAAAACATTCAAAAAAAAATAGATATATTAAGTTATAATATAATTGATGTTAATAGTATAGAAACAAAAATTACTAAACCGTGTTTTAATGAAAAAACAGGAGAACAGGCAATAGAGGAATTTATTAATAGTAGTGTAATGTTTGATACACCAGTCGGTTATGTATATAATACAAAGTATTTTAAAACAAATAATTTTAAATATGCTAAAAACAAAGTGCATGAAGATTTTGGGCTTACACCAATTGTCATATTAAAAGCCCAGATAGTAAAATCCATTAAAGATTGTCTATATTATTATGTTAGGAATACAACTGGAATAACAGGGAAAACAAATAATTTAAAAAAAGCAGAAGATATGCTATATCACTTTGATAATTTATATAGCATAGTCAATAAAGATAATAGTATTGATAATAACACTAAAAAAATATTTAATAGTTTTCTTGCTAATGCAATTATTAATAAAGCAAAGACATTAAATGGTAAAGATAAAGATAAATATATTGAAGAAATCAAAAATAGAAATATTCCTAGTCTATTATTGCAAAATAATATATTAAGATTAATAAAAAAAATAGTAATAAAAATAAATATTAAATTATATTTAAAATTATTTTAAGGAGTAAATATGATTAAGGTTAGTATAATTGTACCAGTTTATAATTCCGCTTTATATTTAGATAAATGTCTAGATTCTTTAGTTAACCAGACATTAAAAGATATAGAAATAATTGTTATAAATGATGGGTCTACTGATGATAGTATGAATATTTTAAAGAAAAATAAAAATAAATATAATAATATAATTTTAGTAGATAATAAAAATAATGGAATTAGTAAAACTAGAAACCAAGGTATAGATTTAGCAAATGGAGAGTATATCTCATTTATTGATAGTGATGATTTTGTGGAAAAGACAATGTATCATGAAATGTATGAATATGCAAAAAAGAATAATTTAGATATTTCCGTATGCAATTATTATAATTATTATAATAATATAAAAAAAGAGGAAGTAAAAATAGAGCATTTTGAAATTTCAAATTTAAAGAAGAATCCAAATTTAATTAATATAATTAATACATCTCCTTGGAATAAACTGTATAAGAGAACTCTATTTTATGATAAAACATGTAGATTTCCTGAGAATTTAAAATACGAAGATGTGGTATTTGTATTAAAAAGTTTAGATAAAGCAAAAAAAATTGGACATTTAGACAAATTTTTAAATTATTATTATATAAGAGAAAAAAGTGAAACTAATGTTATAGATAAAAGAGTTTATGATATATTTTTGATCCTAGATTTAATAAAAAAGCAATTTTTAAATAGATATAAAGAAGAAATAGAATATTTTTGTATTAGGCAAGTATTTAACTATACAATCAGGCAAAGAGAATGCAATATGAGAGAATTTAGAAATAATTTTATTGATTATGCATTTAATTACTTAAATAAAAAATATCCAAATTGGAAAAAAAATAAATATTATAAAAAGAGAAATATATTTAAAAAAACAGTTGAAAAAAATAAAATAATTACGAAATTATATTGTGATATAATTAAAAAACAAAGGAAATTCTAATTCTTTTCTTTGTTTTTTATCATCCTATTACAATATATAGAATAAATTATTATAAATATATACATATATTGTTTTGTAGTAAATAATCCTTCTGTAAGTGTCCCTAAAAAGAAGAAAAATAGCAATAAAAAGCAAGGATACAAGTCTTTTATATTTTTATTCTTTAAACTACTAATTAAAAATGAAGAAAAGAATAAAATATATATTATTAAACCAATTATACCTATTTCAGCAGCAGTTTGAATGTAGCCATTATGTGGATACATATATTTTTCTGGTAATTTAATATTATTTTTTAAATAATTATTTACATTTTGTTTATCATATATATAAGTATAATTACCTAAGCCAATACCAAGAATGTAGTACTCTTTAATAATTGATTCTCCAACCTTTTCATAGTAATTTCTATATACTATTGATGAATCATCAGAAATATCAGGTATATTATTTTTGTTTTTATCATTCTTACTAATTATGCTTATTCTTAATTCTTTTGGTAAATTAATAGCTTTATAAACAAAGTCTGTAGCAGATTGAAAAGTATATTTATATCCTGGTATTAAAAATATTGTCAAAAAAGAAATAAATATTATAATAATATTTTTATACTTTTTTTTGTATATTGAAAAACCAAAAAATGTAATAGATAACATCACAAAGGCTATAACACCAGCCCTAGTAAAAGTAAGCGCTAAAACTATACTTGCAATAATATATAATAATGTTTTGTATATATTTTTTTTACAAATTAGATCATAACTTAGTATTGCTAAAATCATAATAATATATTTATCTAAAACGGTAGCTATATGATACGTAGAAATTACACGTCCCTTTATACCTATATACTTTGCTTTATCTATTTTATTTGTTAGCCCAAAGTCAAATATATATTGTAAAATCCCTAAAATACAAACAATAGAAAAAACTATAAAAATATGTTTTTTAATATTTGCAAATTGATGTTCACTTATTTCAAAATTATATAATAAAAATGGAATTGTAACAATAATTAATATATGTATAATGGCCTTTATGTTAAATAAAGAAATATTTATACCTAAAAAAATAGATAATGTACAAAAAAATATGAATATTAATGAGATACAAAATGTTTTATTTTTATATATATTAATTAGTTTTTTTGCTTTATATAAATCATATAGTAATGAAATAATTAAAAGTAATGGCATTAATATAATTAAATATTTATAAAAATTCCCAATTTTAAAAAGATTGCAAATATAGTTGTTAGCAAATATTAGTGTTGTGAAATATAAATTTGAAATAATTAAAACATAGCTCTTTTCTGATAGTTTCATTTTAACTCCTATTTTTAAGTATAACATTTGATTTAAAAAAACTCAATTTCATTTTAAAAATATTAATAATTTGTTATAATATAGAAAGGAGAAAAAATGCAAAAAATATATTTTTTATTACTACATTTAGGATTTGGTGGTATTGAAACATCAACAATTAATACATGCAATGCTTTGTGTGATTCTTTTGATATTGAATTAATAGTGTTTTATAAAATTGATTTTGATTTAAGAGAAAAATTAGACAAAAGGATAAAAGTAAAATATTTGTATAATGGTAAACCAAACAAAGAAGAATTTAGAAATGCGATTAAAAACAAAAAAGTAATAAAAATATTTAAAGAAGGCATTAAAGCTACTAGTATAATATATAAAAAAAAGAAATTGATGATTAATGAAATTAAATCAATAAAGTCGGGAATAATTGTTTCAACAAGGATGGAGTTTAGTATACTATTAAGTAAATATGGAAATAAGAAAGTAATAAAAATTGCTCAAGAACATCAACACCATAATAATAATAGAAAATATATTAATGTAATAAAAAATAAATATGTAAATTTGAATTACTTATTTTCCCTTACATCTTCTTTGGAAAAAGATTATATTAGAATTTTAAAAAACAGATCTGTTAAAGTTTTTTTAGTACCAAATATGATATTAGAAAGTAAAAATGAAGTATCAAAATTAAATTCAAAAACGATTATTAGTGTCGGAAGATTTAATAAAATAAAAAGAATTAATTTACTGTTAGAAGTTTTAAAAAGAACAGAAAATGATATAAAATTAATTCTTGTTGGAGATGGAGAAGAAAAAGAAAAAATAATTAAGCAAATTAAAAAATCGGGTTTAGAGAAGAGAGTAAAATTAACAGGAATGTTATATAAGGAAGAAGTAGAAAAGCAGTTAATAAAAAGCAGTATATTTATATTAACATCAAGGTCAGAAGGATTACCAATGGTAATATTAGAGGCTATGGATAAAGGGCTGCCTTGTATTGCATTTGAGACAAAAAGTGGAGTTTCAGATATTATAATTAATAATAAAAATGGTTATATAATAAAAAACGATAATATTGAAGAAATGGCAAAAAAAATAGACGAGTTAATAAATAATAAGGCTTTATTAAAAAAGTTTTCAATTGAAGCAAAAAAAACAGTAAAAAATTTTTCTGTTAATAATATAAAAAAGAAATGGATAAATATATTAAAATATAACAATTAATTGATTTATTGGGTATATTTTGATAAAATAGTAGACAAAGATGAGGAGCCGGATTAATGAATACACAAGAAGCTATAATTGTAAAAAATGTAGATAAAAATTTTAAAATATTTTATGATAAAGCAAGCACTTTAAAAGAAAAAATATTATTTTTTAAAAAAAGAAATAAAAATGATTTATTACATGTTTTAAAAGATATTGATTTAACTATATATAAAGGAGAGACAGTAGCGTTAATAGGTACTAACGGTTCTGGTAAATCAACATTATTAAAATTAATGACAAAAATAATATATCCAAATAAAGGAAGTATAAAAACAAACGGGAAATTAACATCTCTTTTAGAACTGGGAGCAGGATTTCATCCCGATTTTTCTGGTAGAGAAAATATATATTTTAATGCTTCTATTTTTGGCTTAACAAAAAAGGAGATAGATAAGAGAATAAACAAAATTATAGAATTTTCCGAATTAGAAGAATTTATAAATAATCCAGTGAGAACATATTCATCTGGTATGTATATGCGTCTTGCTTTTTCAGTTGCAATAAATGTTGATGCAGAAATACTGCTTATTGATGAAATATTAGCTGTAGGGGATAAACATTTTCAAGACAGATGTTACAAAAAAATGAAAGAACTAAAAAATGAGGGAAAAACAATAGTACTTGTTACTCACTCAATGTCTGCAGTTAATGAATTTTGTGATAGAGCAATATGGCTTTATGATGGTAAAATAAAAATGGATGGTTTAACTAAGGAAGTAACAAAAGAGTATTTAAGGAATTGTGGGTGATAAAAATGATAAATATATTTAAAGAACTTTATACATATAGAGAGTTACTCAGAACAAGTATAAAAAAAGAAATAAGAGGCAAATACAAAGGGGCATGGTTAGGTATAGTATGGTCATTTTTAAATCCACTACTGATGCTTTTGGTGTATTCAATAGTTTTTCCTTATATTTTAAGAATAAAAATTGAAAATTATCCTATATTTTTAATGATTGCGCTAGTTCCATGGACATTTTTTACAAATACAATTCAATTAGGTGCCGGCAGTGTCGTTTCAAATGATAATATAATAAAAAAAGTGTATTTTCCTAGAGAAATATTGCCAATATCTGTTGTCACTAGTGGACTAATTAATTTTCTTATAACATGTATAATAATGTTTATTTTCATTATATTTTCTGGTGTTGGTATTTCTTGGGTTATAGTCTTTTTTCCATTAGTAGTATTAATACAATACATTTTTATTTTAGGAATAACATTAGTGTTATCATCTTTGACAGTATATATTAGGGATCTAGAGCATTTTGTAGGAGTGTTTTTACTAATGTTATTTTATATAACGCCAATAGTATACAATCCAGAATTATTACCATTAAAGTTTAAATGGGTATTATCTGCTAATCCAATGGCAATTATAATACAGTCATATAGGCAAATAATGTATTACAAAGAGATACCCAATTTATTGTGTTTATTTATGCTAATAGTTTTTTGTTTATTACTATTATTATTTGGATTTTTAATTTTTAAAAAATTACAAAAAAGTTTTGCAGAAGAATTATAGTAGGAGGATATTTTGGCAAAAAAAGAAAAAGATGTTGAAAAAATGGAATTAGGAACAAAAATTTATAAATTAACAATAATGAATGAATCATTATCTAAAGAAAATATTTTTTTAAAACAAAACTTAAAAAAATATATGTATTTTTCTGAATTTTCTGATAGCATACTATTTAAGATGATAATGTGGATATTTAAAAAAATATATAATATAAACTTTTTATTGTGCAGAGTAGCAAGAAAAATTTGGAGAAAAATTATTGCCAATAATTACAAAAATAATCATAATAATACAAAATATTTTACAAGATATGAAAGAAGACTACTTAATAAAATAGACAAAATAAATAAAAAACTTAAAAAAAGTGAATCACTAATTAAAAATATTACTTTATATAAAGATGAGGAAATAAAAAATGGAAAAACGAAGTATTAATTATAAACCCAAAATCGCATTAATTGTTGATAATGATAATTGGGCTTTTGCAAATATAGCTAGACAAGTTGTAAAATATTTAAATGAATATTATGATTTTAGAATTATTCCTATAGATTACTTAAATGAAGACATAATTAGTATTTTTTTAATGTGCCAAAATGAAGATTTAATACATTTTTTTTGGAGAGGACTTATTGTAGAAACATTTTCAAATGAAACAAGGCGAAGAATAAACGCAATGGGTATTAGTTATAGAAAATTTTTGAATAAGTATGTGAAGAAAAAAAATATTTCTACAGGTATATATGATCATTTGTTTTCAAATGAAGATGATATTGAATATATAAATAAGATGTCATTTATAATTAATAAATATTCTGTTTCTTCAAACAAACTATTTAAAATATATAATGATTTAAATATACAAAAAAAGCCAACAATGGTTATTACAGATGGAGTAGATAATAAAATTTTTTCACCAAAAAATTTAAAAAGATTTAATAATATTTCGAAAAGGGAAATTGTAATTGGTTGGGTTGGAAATAGTGATTGGGCAGGAGAAATAGCAAAAGATTTAAAAGGTGTAAATACAATATTAAAGCCAGCAATAGAAGAATTAATGAAGGAAGGATATAAAATAAAACCTTATTTTGCAGATAGACAAATTAGGATGATACCTCATTCAGAAATGCCACTTTATTATTCAAAAATTGATTTATATATATGTACTTCGCAAGTTGAGGGAACACCAAATCCGGTACTGGAAGCAATGGCATGTGGAGTACCAATTATATCAACCGATGTGGGGATAGTGAGAGATGCTTTTGGCGAGTTACAATCAAAATACATTTTAGAAAAAAGAAACAAATCAATTTTAAAAGAAAAAATAATTCAATTAATAAATAGACCGGGAGAATTTAAAAAATTATCAGAAGAAAATTTGCAAAAAATTAACGATTGGTCTTGGGAAAAAAAGGCAGAAGAATTTAAAAAATTTTTTGATTTATGTGTTAAGAAAGAGGAATAATATGATTAAAAACATTAATAATTTTTTAAAAATGAATTTTAATAAGTTTATAAAGCATTTTGATAAAAACGATTTAATAATATTTTTGATAATATTCTTTGGATTAATGATATGGTTATTAGCATTTTTTCCTGGTGTGATTTCTGAAGATAGTATAAGTCAATATAAATTGGCCAAAGGACTACAAAAGTTAAATGATTTTCACCCAATAATACACACGTTATTATTAAAATTACTTTATAAGATATGGGATAATTATGCTGTGGTTTCTTTATTTCAAATAATTTCTTTTTCTTTTATATGGACGTTTTTATGTAAAATAACAAGAAGATCAGTAAAAACAAATTTTTTTCAAATAATTTTTACATGTATAATATTATCTTTTCCAATTGTTTCTTTGTATTCAATCACTTTGTGGAAAGACATATTATATACATACACAATGTTAATATTTTGCGGTATTATTTACAGTGGCATTAAAAAAGAATTTGTATTTTCAAAAAAAGAGCTTTATTTTCATGCACTTATGTTGGTTTTAATATCAAAATTTAGACATAACGGATTAGGAGTTATGACAGGACTTTTGTTTTTTGAGATGCTATTATTGTTTTTAAAAAAATATAAAAAAAACATAATTACATCTTTTTTAAGCGTGTTTTTAATAATTTTTATTGCTTTTTCAGCCCCTAAATATATTTTAAATTTAGACGGACTTGAAATAAGTGGAGTGCATAATTACTTTTATATTGTTGGAGCATATGCTAAAGAAGATTATATAGAAGATAAGGATATGAAAATTCTCTCAAAAATTAAAAACGAAAAAAATTGGAAAAACGATTATTATCCATTTTGTATAAATAGCATGTACCTTAATATTGATGATAAATATTTATACAGCGAAAAAGCAAATGAAGAAGTAAAATCCATTGCAATTAAATACATATTTAAAAATCCTAAAATATTTATTATTCACCAATTAAAGGCGACATCTATTGTTTGGAGCATAAAACCATTGCCCAATTCTTATACATATATTGTATCTTTTGATAAAAACAATAATATTGGTTTAGTTAACGAGTCAAGGAATAAAATTTTTAATTACGTATTGACAAAATATACGACTTTTCAGGTATATAGTCAGAGTTCTCTGTTATATATATTTTATAGACCAGCATCATCATTATATATGTCAATTTTATTAATATTAATACTTTTTTTAAGAAAGAAGAAAATACATTATTTTTATATTTTATTACCCGCTTTATTAAATAGTGCAACATTAATGATTTGGTGCCCTGCACAAGATTTAAGATATGTTTATATAAATTTTCTAACTTTAATTTTTGTAATATTAGTTTTTTATAACGAAATGTTTAAAGACAAAGAAGCAGAAAATATAAAAAGAAATATTTCCAACATGAAAAAGAAAAAATTAAAAATATTAACAATAATACCTTCATATAATGAAGAAAAAAGTATTGAAAAAACAATTGATGATTTAAGAAAAAATAATTCAAATATGGATTACATAGTAATAAATGATGGTTCAAAAGATTTCACACAGAAAGTTTTAGAAAAAAATAATTATAACCACATAAGTCTTATTCACAATTTGGGAATTGGAGGTGCTGTGCAGACAGGATATAAGTATGCAAAAGAAAATGGTTATGACATAGCAATTCAGTTTGATGGTGACGGGCAACACAATGGTAAATATATTAAAGAACTAATAAAGCCAATCCTTGATGAAGATTATGATTTAGTAATTGGATCAAGATTTATAGGAAACTTAAGCAAATATAAATCTACCAAGTCAAGAAGACTTGGCATAAAAATAATATCATTATTTATAAAAGTTTTTACAAAGAAAAAGATTTACGACACAACGTCTGGATTTAGGGCTTGCAACAAAAGGATTATTGATATTTTTTCAGAAAATTATCCTGTAGAATATCCAGAACCAGTTTCTACAGTTTGGCTTTTAAAAAATAACTATACAATAAAAGAAATACCAGTGATTATGAAGGAACGAACTGAAGGTAACTCATCAATAAAAAAATGGAAATCTATATATTATATGATAAATGTAATCTTTTCGATAATAGTAACCGCAATAAGAAAAAACAAGTAAAAACGAATCGCTTAATATAGCAAGTTATAATATTATTTTATGAAAGAAGAGGTTTCTTATGCTACAATTTATTATATTATTTGTGGTCTTAATTTTATCAATTAACTTTAGTCTAATATTTAAAAAGCAAACAGCTGAAACAATTCCATTTAGTATGTTGTTTATAGTTTTAGTATTATATTTTTTTGGATTATTTAATAAATTAAATTATGGGGTATATTTTTTAATTATATTAGTATTAATTGGAATAATATATATCTTAATAAAAATTACTAATAAAAATATTGATTACAATTTTTTTATAAATTATCCGACCTTATTTTTTATATTATTTTTTTTGTTAATGTTATTTTCTTCAAATAATAAATTGCTATTTGAGTGGGATGCCTTTACGCACTGGGGGACAACGGTAAAAAATATGTATATTTTAAATGATTTTGGTTCAAGTAATTTGGCAAGCACACAGATAAAACATTATCCACCAGGGATATCATTGTTCCAATATTTTTATATTTTTTTGTGTGGGGCGTTTAAAGATGAATATTTAATAAATGCAATTACTTGTTTTTCATTTTCATTTTTGATGATACTATTTAGTGTTGTAAAAAGCAAAAAAATTACTTTTAATTTATTAATGTTTATTTTAATACTGATTATTCCAATTATGTATTTTAATAGTTATTATTATTCGATATATGTTGATGCACTTATTGGAATAATATTCGGTTATTTACTTATTATGTATTTTAACTGTAAATTCAATGTTTTTGCAATAATTAATATTTGTTTTACATTATTTGTTCTAATATTAATTAAAGATATAGGTCTAATTATGGCAATATTATTTTTTATAATTGTCATAAGTGACACATCACTTTTTAAACAAAGTTTCAGCATCTTTTTATTAAATGGTAAAAATAGTAAAAAGCATGCTTTTTGGTCATTGATTAGTATGTTTTTTTCAATTATGATTGCAAAATTTTCTTGGGGAATATCATTAAAAATTAGAGATATAGGAACAGAAGTTTCTACAAGTTCTAATTTTCTTAAAATAATAAAATTATTTTCTTTGAAGCCACCAGAATATTATTCGACTGTTATTACAAATTACATAAAATATCTATATGAGGGTGTGGATATTGGTTTTAAAATAAAAATATCCTTTTTTTCAGTATTAATGATAATTACAATAATATATACTTACATTCATTATAAATGCCAAAAAAAACAAGAAAAAAACAGATTATTTTTTGTATATGCATATTTGTTATTAATTGTTTTTTCATATTTACTATTCTTAATGATATCTTATCTTTGCTTTTTTTCTGAGTATGAGGCATTAAAATTGGCTTCAATATACAGGTATACGTCAACAATATTATTATCTATTTCATTGGTAACGATATATTATGTTCTTATTTATATAAAAGATAATAGTCACAAATTTTTATGTATAATAATTTTTATTTTATTATTTTTTGTTAGCCCAAACTCAATATTGAATTTAACAATATTTGCAAAAAATCATACTAAAAATAGTCAAGTATTAAGAGAACAGTATGATGACATAAAAAAAGTAAATAAAATTATTAATTGGAAAAAAGAAAAATTATATTACATATCAATTAATGATGATGGATTCTCATATTATTTATCAAAATATTTAACGGTGCCAATTCAATTTAATAATGATAAGCCCAAATTAACTTGGTCAATAGGTAAAAAAAGAAATTCATCTGAAATTTGGATCAACGAAGAAATAGATGAGGAAAAATGGGCATATGTATTATATAAGGAATATGATTATGTATACATTAATAATATTGATGAAATATTTATACAGCAATATGGCAATTTATTTTACGACAAAGGAGATGTAAAAAACAAAACATTATTTAAGGTTATAAAAGATAGCAAGGATATTAAATTGTATAAAGTTAAATTGAAATAGAACTAATAATACAATTGTGTTATAATTAAAATATTAAATAAATAGTTTGAAAAAAAACATAATGGAGGAAAGAAACATGTCTTTAAATTTAAAGGTGGTATCGCTATTATTTGTCTTTTTAGTAATATTTGTTATCATTTACATGGTGAGAAAAGAAAAAATATCTATTAAATATTCACTAATATGGATGTTTTCAAATACACTATTATTGTTAGCAATAATAATTCCGGGATTTCTTGAATTTATAACAAATTTATTGGGTTTTAAAATTGCTTCTAATATGATTTTTGCCTTTATTATTTCAGTACTCATGATTATTACAATATCATTAACAATAATAGTATCAAGACAAAATGAAAAAATAAAAATATTAATACAAGAATTATCTATATTGAAGTCAAGGTGCGAAAGAGGTAGTAAAAAATGAAAAAAATATGTATATTTACAGGATATTTTTTACCTCATCTTGGAGGAATAGAAAGATATGTTGACAAGTTAAGCTTGGCTTTAAAAGATAAAAACCACGAAATTATAATAGTTACATCCAATCATTTAAAAACAAAAAATTTTGAAAATAGAGAAGGAATAAAAATATATAAAATTCCAATTTTTTGTTTTTTTAAAAAGAGATATCCTATACCCAAAATTAATTTGGAATATTTTAAAATAATAAAAAAAGTAAAATCAGAAAATGCAAATTATTATATTGTAAATACCAGATTTCACCTAACTTCTCTTATTGGCGCAAAAATTGCAAAAAAGCAAAAAAAGCCTGTATTTTTAATTGAGCACGGAACAAATCATTTTACAGTAAATAATAAAATATTAGACTTTTTTGGTCATATCTATGAACATATTCTTACAAGAATAATAAAAAGATATGTAAATAATTATTATGGTGTGTCAATGAAGTGTAATGAATGGTTAGAACATTTTAATATAAAAGCATCTGGAGTTTTTTACAATTCTATAAGTCTAGATGATCAAAAGGAAGCTAATAATGATTATTTTAAAAAATACAATAAAAATAATATTATAATTTCTTATGTTGGAAGATTAATAAAGGAAAAAGGCATATTAAATTTAATAAAAGCTTTTGAAGAAGTTGATTATGAAAACAAAAGATTACTGATAGCAGGAGATGGTAATTTGCTCAAGGAAATAAGAAAAAACTATTCAAAATCAAAAAATATTGATATTTTAGGAAAATTAAATTTTATGGAAGTAATGTCATTATATAAAAGAACCGATATATTTGTATGTCCTTCACTTTATCCGGAAGGGTTGCCCACATCAATATTGGAAGCAGGATTAATGAAATGTGCAGTTCTTGCGACACCTATGGGTGGAACAAAAGAAGTTATAAAAGATGATAGATATGGAATAATCACTAATGGTAGTATATATGAAATGAAGGAAAAGTTAGAAGAGCTTATTAGCAATAGTGAAAAAAGAAAAACTTGCGGTGAAAATTTGTTTAATAGAGTGGCTAAGGATTTTAATTGGCAAATAGTTGCAAAAAAAGTAATAGAAGAATTTATAAAATTAGGAGAATAACATGAAGAAATTAAAAATAGCAATTATAGGTGCGGGAAACATTTCGAATACCAGACATATTCCTGCATTGAAAAAAAATAAAAATGTTGAAATATACGGGGTAATCAGTAATAATCAAAAAAACATTATAAAAACCACAAATAAGCATAAAATAAAAAATTATTTATTGCTTAGTGATAATGAAAAAGATATTTTTAAAGAGATGTCAAATTGTAAATGGTTTAAGGAAACAAATGCTGTAGTTATTGGGGCACCGCCTCAAAAACATTTTTGTTTAGCAAAAGCCGCCCTTAAAAATAATAAGCATGTATTAATTGAAAAACCAATGACAATGAATATTAATGAATCAAACGAATTAATTATATTAGCAAAGGAAAAAAATAAGAACCTTTGTGTAATGCATAACTTTCAATTTTCTTCAGGAATAAAAAAACTCGAAGAAATGATTAATAAAAATAAACTGGGAGAAATAGTTTCAATATGTGAAACCCAATTTACAAATAGGAATAGGAGACTTCCTGATTGGTATAATGAATTACCATTAGGATTATTTTATGATGAAGCACCACATTTTATTTATTTATTAGAGAAATTTGGTGGTGAAATAAAAATAAAAAATGTATACATTGAAGAGAGTAAAGATACTCATGAAAATACACCAATATTTATTAATATATCACTAGTCACAAAACAATATCCAGCAAATATATTTATTAATTTTAATTCGCCTATTTGTGAGTGGCTTTTCATTGTTTGTTGTACAAAAAAAATTGGCATTTATGATTTGTTTAAAGATATACTTGTTATTTTACCAACAGATAAAGAACACTATGCGGTGGACATATTAAAAAATTCATTTAGTTATACTTTTCAGTATTGGTGGGGATTTATTAAAAATGGTTTTAAAATGATTGGGGGTAATTTGCTATATGGACACGACATATTGATTTCAAAATTTGTTTCTGCAATATTAGAAGATAAAATTATTTCAAATAATTTTTCTGGAGTTCAAGGACAAAACAATATCCGTTGTTTAAATGATATAATTATTAAAGCAAAAGAAAAACAGGAGAATACAAAATGAAAAATATTATTATATTTATTATTTATTTTATTTTTTCTTGCACAGGAATGGTTTTAGTGAAATTCGGAGGGCAAAGTGAGTCAAAAGTGATTTTTAATTTACCCATATTAAATCTTACAATGTCAACTATAACATTTATTGGATTCTTATTTTATGGTCTTAGTTTTGTTCTTTATTCATATTTATTAAGCAAATATGAATTATCCTTTTTAAATCCAGTAACAATTGGGATAACTGCGATAATTATTTTATTTTGTTCTATTATTATTTTTAATGAAACGATTACATTATCAAAGATATTAGGCTTAGTATTAATCATTTTTGGGGTATTAATAATAAATATATTTAAGTGATGTCTACTAATAAAAAAACCCTTAAGATAAATAATTTATTTATCTTTTTTTATTAAATGTTATAATATGTATGAGGTGTAATATGAATATAGTAAATAACTGGAAAGATTATGAAATACTAGATATGACAAGTGGAGAAAAAGTAGAAAAATGGGGTAAGTATATTTTAAGAAGACCAGATCCTCAAGTTATATGGTCTGATAAGAATAATATTAATATTTGGAATAAAGTTGATGCTATATACCATAGAAGCAGCACAGGTGGAGGGTACTGGGAAAATATAAATAGCATACCTTCTTTTTGGCAAATTAAGTA
>CAYNHX010000005.1:0-3734 GCA_964397275.1 uncultured Muribaculaceae bacterium
CTCCGGCCTTATGTCCCCCCATACCATCTGCTACAATCATTAAATATTCACTATTAATATTTTTAGCAATTATAACAGCATCTTCATTATGAGTTCTAACTTTTCCTGTATCAGTTAAATAATAACTTTCCATATTTTACCTACTTTCACTTCTTAATTGTCCGCATGCTGCAGATACTTTTGTACCAAACTCTTTTCTTATTGTAACATTAATATTATTATTTTTAAGTATATCATAAAATGCTAAAGTAGTCATCTTATCACTTTTTTTAAATTCATTATTGCTCGTTTCGTTATAAGGAATAATATTCACATAACAGTTTATACCTTTTAATAGGTTTGACAACTCTAATGCATCTTTTTTTGAATCATTAATGTTTTTTATTAATATATATTCAAAAGTTACTCTTCTATTTGTAATATTAATATAATCCTTTATGCTTTTTATTATATCTTTTATTTTATAAACTTTATTAATTGGCATTAAATAATCTCTTGTATTATCATTTGGTGCATGCAGACTTATTGCAAGATTGACACCTAATTTTTCTTTACTAAAATTTTCTATTTTTGGTATTAAACCACATGTTGAAATTGTAATATGTCTTGATCCAATATTAATCCCATCTTGTGAATTTATTATGTTTATAAATTTTAAAACATTATCATAGTTATCAAATGGTTCACCAATACCCATAATAACTATATGACTGATTCTTTTATTTATATCCTCTTCTACCATTAATATTTGATTAATCATTTCATAAGTTTCAAGGTTTCTTATTTTTTTTAATCTACCACTTTCACAAAATAAGCACCCCATATTACAACCAACTTGGGTTGATATACATAAACTTAACCCATAATCATGATTCATTAATACTGCTTCTATTTTATTGTCATCAAATAAATTAAATAAATACTTTTTTACATCCTTGTCCTCTTGCTTTTTTAATATGGTAATATTACTAAATGAAAACATTAGTGATAATTTTTCTATTAGTTCTTTTTTTAAATTAGTCATTTCATTAAAAGATTTTATTCTTTTTTTATATAGCCATTCAAAAACCTGAGAAGCTCTATATTTGGTTTCTCCCATATTTAAAAAAATGCTTTGTAATTCTTCTTTTGAATAATTATAAATATTTTTCATTTTTCACCCATAATAATTATATCAAATTTATTAAGATATAATTAAAAAAATTGAGATTTACTCAAAATTTTTTATTATATCTTTTTCTATTATTTTACCAGAATTCTTATAATAATATTCAACATTATTATATTTTATTTTTAATAAGTCTTGATTATAAAATGTAATATCAATATTTTTATTATCTATTAGATAATTATATGTTTTGCTACCATCAAAGTTTGTTCCAATTTTATTGTAATTAGCAGATTTTATAACGCTTATATCAAAAAAGTATTCTTCAGGAATAGTTACGATGTCAAATGTTTCAATAAGCTTTTTTGTTTTTACATCATAATACTCTATATTATCACCTTGCTTGTAGTACCCTGTTTCATCAACACATTCTATATAATATAAATCAATATTAAAGAATTTACCTTCACATTCATCTAAATTATCAATATTAGAATATGAATATTCATAATTATATTCTCCAATATATGTTTTTATTGAACTATATACATCCTTTTTATCTTCTAATAATTTTAGTGTGCTTGTATAGTAATCATTACTGTTTGTTTCTTCATCATCTAGATTCCTACCATATAGCAAAGATATACATGCAAGTATAAAAAATATTGTACCAAGTAATAATTTTAATCCTGCTTTTTTCTTTGAAGAATCAAATTTTTTATTATAATCTTCTTTAATTTTTTTAAAAAAATTCATATTATATAAACTCCTTACCTAGTAGTTTGTTATGATCAATGCCATTTAAATAATCTTTAACAACCATCCTTTTTTTACCTTCAATTTGTATTTCTGTTAATAGTATCTCTCCATCTTGTGTCTTAACACCAATACTATCTTTATTAATATTAATAATCGTACCTGCTTTTTTAACAGTTTCATTATGAATTTTAACTGCACCATAGACTTTTATTATTTTATTATCTAGGGTCGTGTATGCCCCTGGAATTGGGCTTAAACCTCTTATTTGATTGTATATATCTTTTGTAGACTTGTTAAAATCTATTTTTTCTTCTTCTTTTTTTAATATATATGCATATGTTGCATCACTATTATCTTGTTTTATTCTTATATTTCTATTATTTAATATGTCGTTTATTGTCTTTTCTAATAGAATTGGCGCTAATAAAGATAATTTATTACTAAGTGTATCATAAGTCTCGTTATCATCAATTACTACTTTCTCAAAGCTTATTATATCACCAGTATCCATATCTTTATCCATATACATAATAGTAATACCAGTTTCTTTGTATCCTTCTAATATTGCTCTATGTATTGGATCTCCTCCTCTTAATTTTGGAAGTAAAGAGGCATGTACATTAATACAACCATATCGTGGATAATTTAATATCTCTTCAGTGAGTATTTGACCATATGCACATGTAATTATCATATCTGGTTTTAAATTAAGCACCGTATCTATATTTTCTTTTAATTTTGGTGGTTGGAATACTTTTATGTTTTTTTCAAGTGCATACTCTTTTACTTTTGAATATATTATTTTTTTATTCCTACCAGATGGTTTATCTTCTTTTGTAAATACACCAACAACATTATACTCTTTAACTAACATTTCAAGTACTGGAATACAAAATTTTGGAGTGCCCATAAAAACTATATTTATTTTATTCATGTTACCACCTAAAATAATTTTAATATGTCTTTTGCTGTTATAAATATCATTAATCCAAATAAAATATATAATCCTATTTGATGTATTAAATTTTCTGTTTCTGGTTTTACTCTTGAACCTTTTATTTTTTCAATTATCAAGAATAATACTCTACCTCCATCAAATGCTGGAAAAGGAAGTAAATTTACAAATCCAATATTAATTGTAAGATATGCTAATAGGAAAAGAACACTATCAAACCCGCTTGCTCTTGACTCTCCAACTACTTTATAAATGCCAACTGGTCCAGATAAATTTCCCAAACTAATTTTATTTGTAAATAATCCTTCAATAACTACATACATTGTTTTGTATAAAGAGCAAAATTTTGCACCAGCATATTTAATTGAGGTAATAAATCCTCTATATTTTGTTGAGTCTGCTGATATACCAAATGCATATCTGGTTTGACCATTTTCTTTTACTTTTATTGGTTTAATATATTCAGTTTTATAATTACCTTTTTCATCTTTTACATAAAATTTCATTGCTTTATCTTTTTTAGACATTTCAAATGTAAGTATTACATCATCCCATGTTTTAACTTTTTTATTATTTAATTTTACAATCAAGTCGTTTTTTTCTAATGAAGTATTATATGCTGGATAGCCTTTTTCAATTTTTCCAATATATGGTCTAACTGATTCAGAGCCATATATAAGAGCCATAAAGAAAAGCACTAAAAATCCTAATACAAAGTTATTAAAAGCTCCTGCTACTACTGTTATTATTCTTTGATACCATGGTTTATTATACTGTTTCATGTTTTTTGGTATTGCTTTATCATCATTAACTTCTTCACCAGCCATCATTATATAACCACCTATTGGTATAGCTCTTATTACATATTCTGTTTCATCTTTTTTTCTTTTAAAAGAAAATATCTTTGGACCA
>CAYNHX010000005.1:3744-19196 GCA_964397275.1 uncultured Muribaculaceae bacterium
AACCCATATGGTGACGGTCATGCATCGGAAAGGATAATAGAAAGCCTTCTTTATTATTTTGGTATGCTGGATAAAAGACCGGAGGATTTCATGCCGAATAATCGGCAGTAGAAAATTCATAAACATATATATCGAATTTCTTTGCCCAAAAGAAGTGCCCAAGCTCATGAATAAATATTATTAATCCTAACATTAAAATAAAGTATATAAGTGTCATAATTCCTCCTAAAATATATTTGTAATTAATATATAACTAATTACTATAAATAAAATACTATCAAGTCTATCTAATATACCACCATGACCTGGCATTATATTAGAAAAATCTTTAATCTTATAATGTCTTTTTATTGCACTAAAGAATAAATCTCCTATTTGACCAATAATTGTTAAAAATAAAGTTATAGAGATTATCCAAAATACTGATAATGTGTTATCTACTTTTAAATAATAAAATAGTGATGCAATTAATGTACCAAATATACTACCAGTAATACTACCTTCCCAGGTCTTATTTGGTGATACATTTGGTATTAGTTTTTTATTGCCAATATATCTTCCACCTAGATATGCATATGTATCTGTTGATATAGATATTATAAACAAATATATAAATACCATTATATCTTTTCTAACTTCAATAAATCCATTGAAACCAATACCAAGAAGCACAATAACCCCAATTATTAAAAGACAATTTGTAATATTATATTCTTTTTTATTAATAAGAATTACTGATGTACAAAATATTAGTATTATTAGATTTAAAGCCATATATAATTTTGAATGATCAATAAGTATTATAAATGCAGTAAATAAATAACACAAATATTTTATAAAAAGAGGAACATTTTTATCAAGAGAAATTTTCATTATTTCTCTAACTCCTAATAATCCAATTACTAATACTCCGTATTTAAATACGTTATTACCAATTATTACAATTGGAATACATACTGCAAGAGCAATAAGTGCACTAATAACTCTTTGTTTCATATAAACACCTATCTTTCTAATATATTATATCATTTAATTATAAAAAATAGTAGTAAAATTACCACTATTAATAAGAATCTATATTTATTTTTACATGTTTTTTTTCTTTTAAATAAGAACTCGCAATAACAATTGTTCTAATTGCACTTGCAATTTTTCCACCTTTTCCAATTACTATACCCATATCTTTTTCTTGTACCATTATTTGAATAACAATCTCATTTTCATCGTCACTTTCAAACTCTTTTACAGACACACTCTCTGGATCACTTACTAATTCTTTAACAATGTATTCAGTTAATTCTACCAAACTCATTATTTTTTCCTCTTTTCTTCACTTAATTTAGTAAGAATGCCACTTTTTGATAATATATTACGTACTGTATCAGTTGGTGTTGCTCCATTTTTAATCCATTTTACAACTAGTTCTTCTTTAACATCTACTGTTGCTGGATTTGTAAGTGGATTATATGTACCAATTGCTTCAATATATTTGCCACTTCTTGCAATTCTTGAGTCTGCTGCAACTATACGATAAAATGGACTTTTTTTAGTACCCATTCTTATTAATCTTATTTTTACTGCCATAATGCCCTCCTCTTTCTAGTAAATTTTATCATTAAATATATGTATTGTCAACCAAAAAAGTTGACAAAGAAAAAAAGACATAAGTCTTTTATTCTAAGCTCCCTTTATACAAACCCTTATATATTTTATTAGTTTTAATAAGTTCATCATGAGTACCTATACCATTTACTTTGCCTTTATCTATTACTACTATCTTATTACAAAAAGTAATAGTAGATAATCTATGTGCAATAATTAGTATTGTGTATTCTTTACTTATGTTTCTAATTGAATTTTGTATTTCTTTTTGGGTTTCATTATCAAGAGCGGAAGTTGCTTCATCAAATAATATAATCTTACTGTTTTTTACTAGTGCTCTTGCTATTGCAAGTCTTTGCCTTTGACCTCCAGATAAATTAATTCCTCCTTCACCAATTATTGTGTCATACTTATTTGGTAATGTCATAATATAATTGTGAAGAGATGCTAATTTACATTTTTCTATAATTTCTTTATTTGTAATATTTCTATTTACTAATTTTAAGTTGTATTTAATACTCATATTGAATATATATGGAACTTGTGTAATAACAGAAATATTTTTTCTTAATGTAGATTCATCTATTTTATATATTGATTTATTATCAATTAAAATATCTCCTGAGTCTACATTATATAATTTTGACAATAAAGAAAAGATTGTACTTTTTCCTTGACCACTTTTTCCTACAATAGCAACTGTATCATTACTATTAATTTTTAAATTAAAATTATTTATTATTTTTTTATCATCATATCCAAATACAATATTCTTAAATTCAATATTCCCTTTTAATTTATTAATTTTAATATTACCAAACTCTTCTTTTTTAAAAGTTGAATTTTCAGTAATTTCAAATATTCTTTTAGCTGCCACTTCAAAGTCTTTATAGTCACCTGCAAGTTCTGAAATATATTGAATTAATTTAAATACTCTTTCCTGATACATATATAGTACTAAAAAGTTAGTAACTATTAATATATCTAGCCTTACAAGTATTATTCCCAATAATACAAATAAAAATTTCATTACTGATTTTACAGCATAATCTATTTCCCAATATAAAGAATTTTTGATATCTATTATATTTCTTTTTTCATAAGATTTATTTAAAGAATTAAGTACATAGGTCATAAATTGTTTTTTTAATCCTAATACTTTTATATCTCTTACTCCCCTTAATATTTCTTGGAAAATGCCTGCGTTCTTATCTTTTATTTCTTTATACTCTTTCCATGATGAGTTTCTATATAAGATTCTTGCTTTTTGAATATAATATATAATTATTATTGATATAGTAAAAAATATCCCTACATATATATTAATAATAAATATTAGTATAAATACTCCAATATTTGTAAATATATTTGTAATTGTCATTCTGAGAGAATTAAATATCCATGCCATTTCAAATGGATCTTCATCGATCCTTTTCACAAATATTCCTGATGATTTTTCATCAAAATTTTTTGTTTCTAAATTTAATATTGAACTTGTTACATCTTTTCTAATATCAAATACTATTTTGCCTGTAATTTTAAAATAAAACATATCCATAAATAATTCAAATACATATGATACAATTTCTGTAGCTGCTATTATTATTGCAAAAATAAATACTTGTTCCATAATATTATTTGTAATACCTGTAATTAGCTTTGCAGATAATATTGGTACTACAGCCATTAATATTGAATAAATTAAGCCTACTATTGTATATAATGTAAATATTTTTTTATATTTTTTAAAATATTTCCAGGTCTTTTTTAAATAAGTTATTTTTTCTTTCATATTGTCGCCTCTTTCTTGTGCATAAAAAAATAATCTCTCAAATGAAAGATTACTACACAAAAACAGGTTCTTTAATATATATTAAAAAGCCGGTGTGAATAATCCTTCACATAAATAATAAAATAATCTTTTAAACAATAAAACCATGTTATTCACACTCCTTCCGAGACAAAGTATCACATATTTTAATACCTTTGTCAACAAAAAAAGTAATATTTACATTACTTTTTTTCTTCTTCTTCTAATCTTTTAATTACTATATTTAATAGTTTTGTAGTTTTTGACTTAATTTGCTTAACAACATCTTCCAATACCGGAGTTCCTTTTTCTTTTGTATATTCAACTAAATCATCAACTTTTTCCTTTATTATTTTTCCCTTTTTCTTTGCAAGTTCTAGTGCCTTTTCCTCATCTAAATCTTCTAATTCTTTTCTAAGATTTTCTATTTTTTCTTCAATTGTGTTTCTAACTTCATTAACATCTATTTCTTTTGCTTTCTCTAGCAAATCATCAAATCTCTTTTTAAGATCTTTTCTTGTCTCTACTCCTGTTTTTCTAGCAAATAAAAGTGCTATTGCTGCTCCTACTGCTGCTCCTACAATAAATTTTCCTTTATTACTCTTCTTCATCTTCTTTTTCCTCCTTCTTTACCTCATTTTTTTTCTTTTTTAATATTATTTTTTTAATTAATGATACTATTGCATCGGTTATAACATCACTGAATACTGATATTTTATCTGTTGCTGCATCTATTACATGAAAGAAACCATTTAATGATTTTACTTTATCATCTACATCTTCCACAATTAAATTAACTCTATTTAATGCTTTTATTATTCTTGTACATATTATTATTAATAATATTATTAATACTATTAATAGAATATATATTGTTATTGGTAATGCTGTTTCAAAAAAATCTACCATCATTCTTTCTCATCACTTCCTTTATACATAGTTTCTAATAGACTATAAAGATCATTTTCCTTGGTGTCTTCATCATCTTCAGTATCCTTTTTAATTTCTTTTTCAACATCAATAGTTTCAAATTTTATTTTTTCTTCAGTATCATTATTTGTATTATATTCTTTTGTTTCTTCACTATCAACTTCTGTTTTTATTTCTATTGTCTCATCAGTTATAGTTGGTTTTTTTCCTTCTCTTTTTGGGGGATTATAGAAATTGCCTTTATTTAGTCTTGTTAATGTATCTTCTATTTCATCAGTTAAAGTACCATATGCTTTTTGTCTTACTTTATCAAAATTACTAATTTTCTTTTCTTCTTTTTGTTCATTAAGAACTGCTTCTTCTTTTTGTTCACCTATTAATCCAAAAACAGGTGAAATCATAGGGGTAGGTTTAAACTTTTTAGTTTCTTTTCTATATGTTATTGTTTGTAAATATTCTCTTGAAAGTTCATCTTTTTTAGGTTTTTCAGGAAAATAGTCCTTTTCAAAATCAAATCTTTTTTTAGGGGGTATATCTTGTTCATCAATAATATCTTCAATATGTCCATGCTTACTTGTTTCTTGTAAAAAATTACTTTTTTCTTCTTTTTGGATTTCTTTTTTTTCTTCTTTTACTATTTTATTCTTTGATTTTGTCTTTTCTTCATCATCATTATCAAATATAAAGTTTCTAATTTTATCTATTATTTTCATACAAATACCTTCCTTTTATTGCCTATCTCTTCTGCTGCCGTAGTTGTTGTTATTATTTCTTCTGGTTGTTTGATTGTTGTTTCTTGATACTTATCATTTTCTTCAATTGACTTTAAAAAGTTGTCTTCATTTTTTTTAGGGGCTAATATGTTAAATGACTCTTCTTTTGAATCAAGTCCACCCTCTTCATACATTTTTTTAAGTAATAAATCGTTAAACTGTATGCTTGATAATATTACTGATATATCATTAATTGCAATATTTAAATCTGCTTTATTAACATATGATTCTATTTTAGCATAATTATATAACATTTCAATAAAATATTTGTCTTTCATTTTAGTAATATTTAAATATCCATTTTTATCAATCTTTTTTGAATAAAATAATTTTTTATTTTCTTTATACTCTAAATCCATTTTTTTGTAATAACTCACTATATCAACATACAAATAGTACCTGTTATTATCTCTTCTTAAAGTATCATTATATTCATTTGAATCTTCAATTACTATCCCTTTTGGCGAATAGTATTTATAACCTCTACTTATAGTATTATAATTTTTAATTTTTTTGTTTAAAACTATTTTTTGTATGCTTTTAAAATCTGTTTTAGTAACATCTTTTATTGAACATCCTGATAATATTACAACTACTAATAATAGTAACATTATTTTTTTCATTCGTCCACCTACTTTATTTAATTATATCAAAAATATTGTAAAAATTAAATAGTTTTATTAATCTTTATATCCTTTTAAATAAAATATTGGTTTGTTTTCAGTAATAAATTTAGTTTCATATTCTGTTTTAATAATGTTTTCTTTATTGTTTTTATAAAGGTTAAGTGATACATCTTTTAATATATATCCATAATTTTTTAATGATTGGGCTGAATAATTAAAAAAATCAATATTATCTGTTTTTTGAAATATAGTCTTTTTATTTTTATATATAATATCATATTTTTTTAAAAATAAATTACTTGTTAGTCTTCTTTGCTCATGTCTTTTTTTAGGCCATGGATCAGAAAAATTAATATATATTGAGTTTATTTCTTTATTAAATATACAATCAACTTCGATAGCATCAATATTTATAAGTTTAACATTACTTAATTCATAATTTTCTAATTTTTGTAATGCTCTTGCTATAACACTTGAATATTTTTCTATGCCAATATAATTAATATTTGGATTTAATAATGCCATATTTATTATAAAATCTCCTTTACCCATACCTATTTCTATGTCTATTGGGTTTTTATTATTAAATGCTTTATTCCACTTATTAATATAATCTTTGGGATTCTTTATTATATAGTTTGAATTATTTATAATATCATTGGCATTTTTTACATTTCTTAATCTCATATATATCCTTTTTCAATACATTTATTATACCATAAAGAAAAAAACAAGAATATAATTCTTGTTTTATTTAAGTTTATATAGACAGCCTTTTCCTACTTTTTCAACAACAAATTTTACATTGTTTAGATTTGGCCATCCTTCTAAATTACGCTCACTATTTATTGCTAAATCTACTGCATATCCTGATACTCCAGAATCTTGTACAATTGCTCTCATTATACCATTTTCATCAATACTTGCTTGTAACTGTTTACTTAATGCTTTTAATTGATTACTTGACAATTTTTCACCTACATATAATTTTAATATTGTACCTTTAGGAATTTTTTTATTACTTGTTGCAATCACTCTTAATCCTGTATTTGTTGACGTTGTATCTTGCTTTTTCATATCGAAAAATATTTTTCCATTTTTTAATGAGTGCCCACAGCCATCTAATCCTGGTTTACATGCCGCCGCAGAACAATTCCATGCGTATACTGTCATTTTTCCTGTATAACCTATTGCACCAACTTCCATCTTTCCACTAATTAGTCCTGTTTTTGCTGTATAACTATATATATTAGTAGAGTATGCCTTAACTTCTTTTTTACAAGTAGAATCCGAATATATTTTCCATACTCCTTTTTTATTATTAGATGTTACTGTTAATGATGTTGTTACTACTTTATTTTGTACCAATGCACATTCTGAATAAGCTTTACCACTTGATCCATTATATACATACCATTTTCTATAATATTTTCTATCACTATTTGTTTTAAATATTGTTTCAATTTTAACAATATTGCCTTTTGAAACAATTACAACTCCTGATGTTTTTATTGGTTTTATTAAAACAGATGGCATTGCTGTAGAAGCTTTTATTGTTGTTTCTACTGGTTGTGTTGTAGTTGCCTTTGTTGTTGTTTCTGCTGGTTGTGTTGTAGTTACTTTTGTTGTTGGTGCAGTTGTTACTTTTTGTAAAGACCAATCAACTGCAAAATCTTTATATGACCAACCAATATCGCTTTTATATGACCAACCAATTGGTCTCCACTCTGATGAACTTGGACTTTTTACTACTATATCATTTTGTCCAGTTGTCCATTTTACTAATATTCTAAAAGTTTCATTGTTAGTTGCCATTTTTTTAAAACATATATCTTTAAATGTATCTACAGAATATTGATATGAGTATAATATTTTTGAAAAACTAGAATCTGTTGATTTTTTATAATAAACGTGTATTCTCCAGTTTTTACCTGCATTTTTAGGCATATATATTCTATAGCAAATTGAACTATTTATGCTTTTTTCTACAACAAATCTGTCGTCTAATTGAGTTATTGCACCTGAAAATTTAATTTGGTTACCTACCCCAATTAATTCAAGCGGGCTTTTACCTGTTAATAAACTTGTACCTGATAACACTAATGTTGCACACAGTACAAATGCTAGGGCTATTTCTATTTTTACTGATTTCTTCAAACTCTTTTCTGCTATTTTTGGTCTTCCAACCTGATAATTTTCATCTGGTTTTAACCAATTCTTAATCTTGTTGAACACTTATATCTTTCCTCCTATTTTATATAACACTATTATAGTGCTTTTTAACTAATATTTCAATACTAATTAAAAAAGTGTAATTTTATTTACACTTTTTATTACCATATAATATTATAATCTTTTGAAGACCATCCTATATCACTATTATATGACCACCCAGTTGGTTGCCATGTTGTATATGATGGTGATGTTAGAACAGAATCGGATCCTGCTTTGTCTGTTGCTTTTACTAATATTCTGAAAGTTTCTTTATTATAATGCTTTGTAAAACAGACTTTAACTGTTTGTGCTGTTAAATAGTCATAATTATCATGTAACACAAACGAACCAGAATTTGTATTTTTATGAAACAAGTGTACTCGCCAATTGTTGCTAACACCTGCGGGCTTTGTAATATTATAACAATTTTTATTAGTAACTTTTACCACATTAAATTTACCAAAACTTGTTGTTGTTTGGGTTGCTAAAAAATGTATTGTATCTCTAGCTTCATCAATATCTATTGAATATATATTATTATAATTTTGCTTATAATGTTTAATTGTTTTTTCGTTATTACTATTTACTATTTCTTTAAAAATCGATGTGTTATATATAATTCCAAAATATATCTTGCCTCCAATATATTTTATACCTTCTGCTTCAATGTTGTAAATATATAGAGTATTAAGTTCGTTTTTCGTACTATCTGTGTCTGGTTTGGCAAAGCTACTAAGACTTCCCTTATCTAGTATATTTTCTAGAAACAAGTTGTTTATTATTTTATTTCTTAAATATTTTATTGGTATAGTCATAAAGTATGTCTTTTTTATTGTTTTTTTGGTTGAATCAAAATAATAAACATCAATATTAGCATCACCATCTATTTTTCCATAATAATGATAAAAATATGGATTACTTATATCTGAGCCCTGTGATGAGCCAGTAGAAAGAGTGGTGCTAGCTAAAACAGCATTATTACTGAAAAAACTATTTTTTTGATATATATATAATTTATTACTATTTTTAATTGCTACATAATTAACATCCAAAGAAATTTCTGGGAATGTAAAAGTAGAAAAGTTGCGTTTTGTACTAAAATTACTAATAGTTTTGGCGGTATTGGGGATTTCTAATTTTGAAACCCCAGAATGTGTAGCAAATAAATACCCATTTTCACCAGAAATATATTGTGATGTATCAGATTTAACATTTGCTGCTGAATAAAAATAATTTATATCTGATTCTTTAACAATATCAAATGTTTGTCCATGACCACCGTCTGGATTAATTGCTACTACCTCTGTTGCTAAATTTTTAGTCTTTGGATTTGTGTCATTTATATCTTTTTTTATAATTACTGCGGTTTTAACTTGGCTTTTAAATAAAGTAGATTGCTCACCTTTTGTTGTTTTACAAGCAATACACTCAGTTGCTGTACAATTATTACTATCTATTTCTTTTTCATGGATTGCTGATCTAATTGGGAAACTAAAATACACCGTTGTGCCATCAATAAAAAAATTTTGCATCTTTTTCTGATATGTTGGATTTTGAACACCAGCTATAGATTTATCTTTATCAATGATTTTGGGACAGTCTGTTTGTGAATCGGAGTAATTTGCAAAGGTATATGTTATTTGCATATTTTTAATAAACTCGCTTATATTTATGTTTTTAGTTTTAGAACTATAAGTTAGGGTTGGGCTATTGTAATCAACTGCTACATCTCCTTTAAATTTATTTTGCCCATTTAATCCTAGTAACTCTAAAGGACTTTTTCCTGTTAATGCACTTGTACCTGATAACACTAATGTTGCACACAGTACAAATGCTAGGGCTATTTCTATTTTTACTGATTTTTTTAATTCCTTTTGCGCCAGTTTTGGCCTACCCACTTTGTTTTTGCTATTTTTTACTTCTAACCACTCTTTTATTTTTTTTAGCATCTTTCTTCTCCTTGCTATCATATTTATGATACTACTTTTATTATATTATTACAATATAATTTATGCAGCATTCTTTTACTATTTATTTTTTACTGTTGTTTTAGCTGGATATGTATATATTAGAGTCCTTTTTTCTCCAATTACTTTTGTACATAGTGAATCACTATATACTACCCATTTACCATATCTATTGGGTTTTGAAAGTGTTAATGTTGGGCTTGCTGATGATATTCCTTTATTTATTTTAATACAATCAGCTTCTTTTTTTAATGTCCCTGTTTTTAAACCATATACATTTGACTCAATTCCATTTTCTACTTTATATGTAAACCATTTTCTGTAATATATATTACTAGAATTATTATAGAATGCGGTATTTAATTCGATTACTGTATTATATGGTAATGTTGTTGCTAATGGATCTGATATTATACTTATATCAATTGGAAGTTTTGCTGATGTTGTTGGCTTTATTGTCGTAATTGTTGTCTTTTGTTTTGTAGTTGTTGTTTTTGATGTTGTTGTATTTACTTTTGTTGATACTGGCTTTTCAGAATATGTATATACTAATGATTTTCTTTCTCCTAAAACTTTTGTACATAATGAATCACTATATATTACCCATTTGCCATATCTATTTGGTTTAGAAAGTGTTATTGTTGGGCTTACTGATGATAAGCCTTTATTAATTTTTGTACATTTTGCTTCTTGTTTTAATGTACCTGTTTTTAATCCGTAATTATTAATATCTTTGCCATTTTCTATTGTGTATGTAAACCATTTTCTATAGTATGTATTATTTGTATTATTATAGAATGCGGTATTTAATTCAATTACAGTATTATATGGTAATGTTGTTGCTCTTGGATCTGATACAATATTTATATCAATTGGTAATTTTGTAGTAGTTGTTACTTTAGTTGTCGTAGAATTACCTTTAATTGTGGTAGAACTACCTTTAGTTGTAGTTATTGTTGTTGTATTTGCTTTGATTGTAGTTATAGTATTGTTTTTATAAGTATATGTTAGCGTTCTTTTTTCTAATACTTGTGTTTTACATTCTGAATCACTATATATTATCCATTTACCATATCTATTTGATGCTGATAATGTCAACAATGATTTTGTAACACTTAAATTTACTACCTTTTCACATTTTGCTTCTTGGTGCAAAGTACCATCTGATAGTCCATAATTATTTATATCTTTACCATTTATTATTGTATATGTAAACCATTTCCTATAGTATGTTCCAGATGTATTAACAAAAGTTGTTTTTATTTCTACTACTGTACCATATGGTAATGTGGTTGTCGTTGTACTTGGTGCAATTAATACTAAAATTTCGTTATTATTAGTTGCTGCACCAGCAAATTCTTCCTTGCTATTTATTCCTAAAAGCTCTAAAGGACTTTTACTAGTTATTATACTAGTACCAAATAATAATAATATCGCACAAAAAACAAAGGCTAGTGAAAGTTCAATTTTTACTGCTTTTAATGTGTCTTTTGTTACTAATTTGGGTCTTCCCACTTTATTCTTTGCTTTTCTTATTTCTAACCATTCTTTTACTTTTTTAATCATTCTTACATCACCCTTATATTATAATTTTATACTATGTTATAGTATCTATCAATTGTTTTTTTTTATTTGTAAATTTTATGTAAATAAAAAGGATATTACTATCCTAATTATCTACTTCATCTTTCTTCTTTATAAATCTTTCTTTTATCATATTTATTACTCTTTCACTAAATATCTTTTTAATAACTCCAAATTTATATGAGAAGAATATATAAATTGATCCTCCAAAAATGGAATATAAAACTGCCACTAATACCGCTTGCAATCTACTTGATGTTTCAAGTGGTAGTATATATCTAAACATAAATAATGAAGTAAGCATAACTATTATTATTACAAATATTGCAAATCCTCTTTTAATTGTTTCATCATAATTAATTTTAAATAATTTAACAAAATATGAAAGCAAAAATAATGAAGGAACTATATAACTACACATAGTAGAAAAATCACTACCATATATTGGATTTATACCTAATCTACTACTAAATGCTTCCATCATTGGTATTTGAAGTATTAGTTTTGTTGAAACTCCAAGTAAGAGTCCTGCTGCTACCATTTTGTATTTATTCATTGATTGCATTACTCCAATTGATATTGAATAAAAACAACTAAAGAAGGCTACTATAATATCAAATGCATATATACTTGCACTAAACCCTTGATTTCCATAAAATATCATCCATACTGGTTTTGCTAAAAAGCTTAAACCAATCGCCATTGGAAGTGCTAAAAATAATACTATTTGTAATGACTGATTAATTATATTTCTGATAGAATCATAATCTTTTTTAATATAACTATTAGTAATATGAGGTATTAAACTTGTAAGTATTCCTGCTGATATTGTAATTACTATAACATTTATTTTGCTACTCCAAGTAGTAACTACACTAAGTGCCACTTCTGCAAGTTTTGCATCATATCCTAATTTTATCATTTCTGTTCTTACTGTAAATAAATCAATAAAATTAATTATAGATTTTGAAAACTCTATCATTATAAAAGGTGTTGCATACATAATTACTTTTAATATTATCTCTCTTGCAGTAATCCCTTTTTCTTCTTTTGTAATAGTTGTTTTAGGTAATAAAAGACTTTTATGTTTACGTATTTTATCAAATAAATAAAAATACGCTCCTATTGCTCCTGCTGTTGCACCAAATACTGCTACGGATACTGCAACTGTAGTCCCAAGTTTTAACCACTTCATTACTATGAAACTACCTGCAATTATAATTATTACTCTTATAAATTGTTCTACTACTTGACTCATTGAAGATGGTTTTATATATCTATGTCCCTGTAAAAAGCCTCTAGTTACACTTAATGTTGGTACGAAAAGTATAGCAGTAGATATAGTTCTAATTACTAAGGTAACATCCTTTATTGAATTTAAACCCTTTCCATCTTTAACTAAAGATATTGCTATTTGTTTAGCAAAAATAAATAAGAATAAGAATATTAATATGCTTGTTATAATCATTAACTTTCTTCCTATTTTATATGCTCTTACTTTGCTATATGTATATCCTAATGCATTATATTCACATACTATTTTACTAATACCAAGTGGTACTCCAACTGTTGATATGCTTAAAAACATAGAATATATTGTGTACCCATATGCATATAAGGTACCACCAGATTCACCAATTAAACTATAAAAAGGTATTACATAAATAATACCAAGTATTTTCGTTATTACAATTGCAAACGTTGCAATAAATGCACCTTTTAAAAACGAATTTTTTTTCATCTTTTCACCTTAACTTTTATTTTTATTAAATACTTTATAAATAACTATTAATATTATTATACCAAGAATATACCCTGCAAGTACATCACTTAAGTAATGAACACCCAAATATATTCTACTTAATCCTGTTAAAATAACCATAATAATTAAAAATATGTTTGATATTATCTTTATTTTACCTTTAAAATACTTATTTACTAATATTATTAAAGCTCCATAAAAACAAGTTGCTGTAAGCGTATGCCCACTCGGATAACTGTATCCTGTTTCACTTATTATTGGCCAAGATGGTCTTTCTCTTTGAAATAATATTTTAAATGCTTTTGTTATTACTACACTTGTTATTACATTTACTGATAAAAATATAAAATCATTTATTTTTTTCTTTTTATACATGATTATAAATAAAACAAAGCATAATATTAATAATCCCCACTCTGACATTATATTAGTAATATATTCAAATGGTTTAATAAATTCATCTGAAATATTAGATGACAAAAAATTAAATGTGCCTTTATCAATATAAAGTAATTTATTATTAATCATAAAAAGTGACAATGCTATAAATGAAATAATAAGTGTCAATAATAATTTTTTATTTCTCATTTTTACTCCTATCATATTTAACTAATTTATCTAATATATATTCTTTTGTATAAAAATAACTTCTTTTTATAGTTTCTTGTTGCTTTCTATTTAGTAATTTACTTAAATATGGAACTTTTATTTTTACTTTATGTTTTTTTTCAACATAACTGCAAAAAAAGAATTTACATGAAGGATTTCTATTATGACATTTATCATCGTATAAATATTTACATAACCCTTCATTTAATTTATAACAGCATCCATCTTTTTCATGCACTGACAATCCTAAACGATTAGCAATACATTTTCCATCTAAAAATTCGCATAGCTCATTACTACTATAATAACAATCTAAATAATCACATACGTAATAGTATATATTTTCTAGTCTTTCTTCTTTTGTTTTACTTTTATTTATTTTATTTATGTATGATTTGATATCTATTTCTTTATTCATTTTACCCTCATATATATTCTATCATAAAAATAAAAAAAGTAATAAATTACTTCAATTTTAACTACTAATTATTTTTTGAATTAAAATGTACAAAAAAATCTAACTAATTATAGTTAGATTAATATTCTATTTGGTAGCGACGGGGGGGATCGAACCCTCGACCTATCGGGTATGAACCGATCGCTCTAGCCATCTGAGCTACATCGCCATAAAAAGTAAGCAAGTAGATTATATCAAACTTGGTATCCTTTTACAAGTATTTTTATATTTTATTTTTTAATAGTTCTTCAAATTTTTCTTTCATAATATATATGTTTTTACAACTCATAAATACTATTACTGCATTATCATATTTTAATAATGTATCTACAGTCTCTTCACTTATTTTATGACCATTATTTAAGTTATTAATAATAATATCTGATGTTACATCTGGATATTCTTCTTGTTTTTCTCTATCACAATAAATATTTGTTACATATGCTTCATCTGCAATATTTAAAGCTTCTACAAATCCCTTCCATAATGCTTTTGTTCTAGAATAAGTATTTGGTTTTAAAACTGCTATTAACTTTTTATTTGGATATTTTTGTCTTGCTGCTTCTAGTGTTACTTTACATTCTGTTGGATGATGGGCATAATCATCAATAATTACTATATCTTTATAAACTGTTTCTTTAAATCTTCTTTTAGGACTTATAAATAAATTAAACTGATTAGATATTACATCTGGAGATATATTATATGAGTTACAAAGCGCTATTGTTGCTAGTGAGTTTAATACCATATGTTTACCATACAAAGGTATATTAAAAGTATAGTAATAGTTATTATCAATATATACATCAAACTTACTACCATTATCATCAAGTGTTATATTTTTTGCAATAACATTATTATTATCATTAAAGCCATAATAAATAGTTTTTTTATTTATATTTAATTTCCTAATATTTTCATCATCACCACACGCTATAACAATATTTTTAGACTTATTAGCAAATATTTCAAATGTATTTATAATATCATCCATATCTTTATAACATTCTACATGTTCAAGCTCTATATTAGTTATTATGGTGTTATAAGGATGATATGATAGGAAATGTTTATTGTATTCACAAGACTCTATTACAAATAATTTATTGTTTTTATCT
>CAYNHX010000005.1:19206-22950 GCA_964397275.1 uncultured Muribaculaceae bacterium
TACCCTAAATTATCTATATTCTTTAATAATGTTCTTCCATCACCTACAAAGTAATTACATCCTATTGATGACTTTAATATGTTTGCTATCATCATACTAGTTGTAGTTTTACCATGAGTACCAGATACACATGTTGTTTCAAACATTGATGTTAATTCTCCAAGTAATTCATTATAACTAATTACTTTTGCATCACTACTTTTTACTCTTAATATTTCAGGATGATCTTCTTTAAAGGCTGCAGAATATGTAACAATAATATCTTTATCTAACTCATATGAAGAATCAGTATATATTTTTATATTTCTTTTTTCTAATCCATCTTCTGTAAAAACATGAGTTTTAACATCATCATATCCTACTACTTCATTACCTAAATCATAAAGTATTTCTGCAAGTGTACTCATTCCAGCACCTTTTATACCTAAACAATAATATCTCATATATCCTCCATAATATAATTACATTATATCATATATAATATAGATTATTAATTGGATTTATGCTATAATTTTTTCATGCCGGTATGATGGAATTGGTAGACGTGCTAGACTCAAAATCTAGTGATAGAAATATCGTGTCGGTTCGAGCCCGACTACCGGCACCAAATAAAAAATAAAACTTCCCTTGGGAAGTTTTTATTCTTCTATATACTTAGATGAAAATAAATCAATATTACTATCTATATCATTATTGTTTTCTATTTTAGGTAAGTCTTCTAGAGCAGATAAATTAAAATAATCTAAGAATTTATCTGTTGTTTTATATAATGTGGGTTTACCGGGCATATTACTTTTACCACATTGAGTTATTAATTCTCTAAATACTAATTTTCTTACCATTTCTCTACTTGATATACCTCTATATTCATCTATTTGACCAATTGTTATTGGTTGATTATATGCAATAATTGCAAGTGTTTCAAGTGCTGGTTGAGATAATGTATGAAAGTATTCACTATCTACTAAATCTTCATAATATTTTTTGTGTTCATCTTTAGTAGTTAATTTGTATTTATTGCCTAAATATGCAAGAGTAAAACCTCTTTCTTCTTTTTTGTATTCAGCTTTTAAATTATTAATTAACTTTTCTACTTCTTGATCATCAATATTCATAATATCAACTATTTCCTCTAAAGATAATCCCTCATCTCCTACAAAAAAAAGTAAGCCTTCTAATATTCCTTGATTTTTCATTTTGTTTTCTCCTTAAGCATTATAATTATTCTATTAAAATTAGATTCTTGTATTATATTAATTTCATTCTTTTTAATAAGCTCTAATATTGATAAAAAACTAACTATTAATTCTGTTTTATTTTTTTCTTCAAATAATTCTTCAAAATATATTTGTTTTTTCTCTTTTAATAATTTTCTTATGCTTTTTATTTTTTCTATTACAGATACTTCTTTATTAGTAGATTTTGTATATAACACCTCTTCCTTAGTATTTCTTTTTAGCATATCTTCTAATGCTGATACTAAATTAGTTATTGATATATCGTTTGCATCATCATTAATAAACAAAGTATAATTTTCTGGTGATTTTGTAAACACAAACTTTCTAGTCATTTCTAGGTCTTTAAAAGTACCAGTTACTTCTTTGTATTTTTTATAATCTATTAGTCTTTGTATTAATTCTTCTCTAGGATCTTCTTCATATAAATCTTCTATTACCTCTGGTTTAGGAAGAAGCATCATAGACTTTATTTCTATTAACTCCGCTGCCATAACCAGATATTCACTAGCAACTGATAGATTCATCTCTTCCATGGCTTTTATATATTCTAAATATTGTTTTGTAACTTGTTCAACATTAATATCATATATATCTATATTACTTTCTTTTATTAGATGAAGGAGTAAATCTAAAGGTCCTTCAAATTCATTAATTTTAACTTTATAATTCATATATATCTCCCAAACAATAATAATTATATCATAAAACAAAAAAACTCATATGAGTTTTTTATTTTTAATATAAATTAATATTATCTTTGAGTTGTTTTTGTAGTTGTTCTTGCTTGTTCTGTTCTTAAAATTCTTCTTGTTGTTGTTGTTACTTTTGTATTACATGATATATTTTTAAGATTGCCACTTATTATACTAAAACACTTCTCTCTATCTATACCTTTATTTCCAACATCATCTATTAATGATGCTATTAACTTATAATCTGAATTACCATCACTAAACTTTATACTTTTACTTTCATATCCATCACGTCCATATAATTCAGATTTACTTGTAACTAATCTTAGTTCTTTTCCTATTGTTTTATTAAATGTATAAATATTATAAACCATTTTTCCATTGCCTTCTCCACCATCTTTTACTGATGCTAAAATTACTAAATTTGCACCTTTTACTTTTGATAAATTCAATTTTGTTATTATTGGCCTACTATTATCTAATTTAATTGTAGCAAAATCTAATGAGCCGCCTATTTCATTAACCCCTTTTTTTGTAAGAGTTCCTGTATATGATCCGCCACCATATATTCTTGCTTTCATAGTTACATTTTGAAGTGTTACATCTGCAACTACACTCTCATATTTGTCTATATCATTTGTCGGAATTGCAAATCTTCCGCTACATAATGTATTCTCATTAGTTCCATTATCATTTACTATTTTATAGCGAAATGCATGTACTTTTCCACCCGTACCTGATAATATTTGAATTGTCACTTTTTGATATCTTGACCATGTTGAAAACTTATCTTGACGATCTACTTTTACTTTCCCACCAAGAGCATTTGCATTTGTATAATATAATTGATATGAACCAATAGTTTTTGAACCACATTTTAAAGCATATGTTCCTGATGCTTTTCCAATTGTTTTGCCTTCAACATTTCCGCTTGCTTTACCTGCTGATCCAAATGATAATAGTTCTATTGGACTCTTTCCTGTTAATGCACTTGTTCCTGATAATACTAATGTTGCACATAGTACAAATGCTAAAGCTATTTCTATTTTTACTGTCTTCTTTAATTTCTGTTCTGCTATTTTTGGTCTTCCAACCTGATAATTTTCATCTGGTTTTAACCAATTTTTGATTTTGTTAAACACTTATATCTTTCCTCCTATTTTATATTACTTTTATCATATATCTTTTCAACTTACTTGTTAATTAATAAATATGCGGTTTACATTAAAAAATATGTAAAATTACAGGTATTATGTATTATAATATATTTGGTGATTTAATGAAAAAATTTAATAAAAATGATAAAGAATTTATTTGTGAGAATTGTAATAAATATGTAAATAAATTAATATATACATCTAGAGACCATTGTCCTTATTGTTTATACTCAAAACATGTAGATATTAATCCGGGTGATAGACTGAATACCTGTAATGGTTTTTTAGTACCAATTGGTATTGAAAAATATAAAGATACTTATAAAATAATTTATAAATGTAATAAATGTAATGAGGTACATAAAAATATTGTTGCTAAAGATGATAACATAGATAAAATAATTGAAATATCACAAATGTTTAAGATAACGGATGCCTTTTCGTTACCTTTAAAGAATTTCAAAATGTATGAAGCCTTTCATGTTGGAGATTTTACAATTAAACCATTTCTAATGGATCATTCCGCGTTCGATGCAGCCGCTTTTGAAATATCATCAGAAGGGAGAACCATAATCTATACCGGTGATTTCAGAGGGCATGGAAGAAAAGCTGTATGCCTTGACAGATTTATTTCTGGTGCAGCCAAAAAAGCAGACG
>CAYNHX010000006.1:0-18656 GCA_964397275.1 uncultured Muribaculaceae bacterium
AAGCTTTCTTGCTTTTTCTTGTTTTAAGTCCAAGTGCTGGTTTGCCCCAAGGTGTAAGTGGTTGCTTACGTCCGATTGGTGATCTTCCTTCACCACCACCATGTGGATGATCATTAGGATTCATTACAGATCCTCTTACTGTAGGTTTAATGCCCATATGACGTGTACGTCCTGCTTTTCCTAAATTTACTAACTCATAATCTGAATTACCAACTTCTCCTATTGTAGCCATACATGTGCCAAGAACTTTTCTTGTTTCTCCGCTTTTTAATCTAATTAATACATATTTGTCTTCTCTACCAAGAACTTGTGCATTTGACCCTGCACTTCTCACAAGTTGAGCACCTTTTCCTGGCTTTAATTCTATGTTATGTATTACAGTACCCATGGGCATATTGTTTAGCTGCATAGCATTACCTATTTTTATATCAACATTAATACCACTTACTATAATATCCCCTACTTTTAAATTGTTGGGTGCAATTATATATCTTTTTTCACCATCTTTATAGTTTATTAAAGCTATATTTGCACTTCTATTTGGATCATATTCTATTGAAGAGACTCTACCAGTAACATCAAATTTATTTCTTTTAAAATCAATTATTCTGTACTGTCTTTTTGCTCCTCCACCTTTATGTCTTACAGTTATTTTTCCTGAATTATTACGACCACTTGTTTTATTTATTTTTGCTAATAGACTCTTTTCAGGAGCTTTTTTAGTTAAATTTTCATTAACAAGTGTAGTCATTCCCCTTCTACCTGGTGTAGTTGGTTTAAATTTCTTAATTGCCATTTAAAACTCCTCCTTAACTTAAGTCTAACTTACTTCCTTCTTGTAGTGTAATTATTGCTTTTTTATATTTACTAGTTGTTCCAGTATAACGACCCACTCTTTTCTTTTTTGGTCTTACTGTTATAGTATTTATGCTTTTAATCTTAACATTAAATGCGCTTTCTACTGCTTGCCTTATTTCAATTTTATTTGAATCTTTTGCAACTTTTAATACAAGTTTTGTACCATCTGCTGTTATAGTTGCACTTTTTTCAGTTACAACTGGTGATTTAATTATTCTGCCATAATCTGCCATTATTTAAGCACCTCCTCTATATATCCTAGTGCTTTTTCAGTTACTAATAAATTATTATAGTTCATAATATCTACTGTATTTATCTCATTAGCAAGCACAACTTTAATACTCTTTAAATTTCTTGTTGCAAGTATTATGTTATCACTCAATTCATCACACACTATTAATACCTTATTAATAATATTTAATTTTTCTAGATATTTTTTGAATTCTTTAGTCTTTAATGATTCTAAAACAATATTTTCAATAACTATTAAGTTCTTTTCTTTTTCTTTATATGTTAATGCAGTCTTTAGCGCAAGACGACGTTCTTTTTTATTCATCTTTTTACTATAACTACGTGGTGTTGGTCCAAATACTATTCCGCCACCTGTCCATTGTGGTGCTCTTATTGATCCTTGTCTTGCATTACCTGTACCTTTTTGTTTCCAAGGTTTTCTTCCTCCACCACGAACTTCACTACGAGTCTTTGTTTTACTTGTTCCTTGTCTTGAAGAAGCTGAAGCAAGCACAACTGACTCATATAAAACTTGATCATTTGGTTTAATATCCCAAATGCTATCTTCTAATTTAATGTCTTTTACTTTTTTGCCTTCTATATCTAAAAGTGCTACTTTTGGCATTTTAGTTCCTCCTTTTACTATGAGTGTTATTCACTAACCTCTTCTTCTTTTTTTTCTTCTTTTATTTCTTCTTGTACAGGCTCTGCTGTTTCTTGAGTAGATTCCTCTACTTCTATTGCTGTTTCTGCAACTTCTTGTACAGTCTCTTCTGTTTCAACAGCTTCTACTTGTTCTTCTTCAGCAGAAATTTCCTCTACAACTTCTTCTACGTATGTTACCAAATCTTTTTGTCCTTTGTTTGTTTTTGGATTCTTAATTGATGATTTAATAAATACTATAGAATTTTTAACTCCCGGTACATTCCCTTTAATAAGAATTAAGTTATTTTCTAAATCAATACTTATTATTTCAAGGTTTTGAGCAGTAACTAATTCACTACCCATATGTCCTGGTAATTTTTTGCCCTTAAATACTCTCATTGGTCTCATTGTACCAAGTGAACCAACACCTCTATGATATTGTGAACCATGGCTCATTGGTCCTCTTGTTTGATGATAACGCTTAATTACACCCTGAAATCCTTTGCCTTTTGATATTCCTGTAGCATCTACCAATTGTCCTTCTACAAAAATATCCGCTTTTACTTCTTGTCCAATTTCATAAATACCAAGATTTACATCTCTAATCTCTTTTAAGAAGCGCTTAGGTGGTGTGTTTGCTTTACTAAAGTGTCCCACTTCAGGTTTGTTACTATTCTTTTCTTTTTTAGTTTCATATCCTAATTGAATAGCTTCATAACCATCTTTTCCTAACGTCTTAACTTGAGTAATAACATTGGGTTCTACTTCAACAACTGTAACAGGTATTAATTTTCCTCTTTTTGTAAACACTTGCGTCATACCAAGTTTACGTCCTAAGATTCCTATCCTTTTCATATTTCCTCCAATATATATTTTTAATTTTTAATATTTATTTCAACGCCACTTGGTAAATCTAAGTGAGTTAAACTATCAACTGTTTCTTTACTAGGATTAATAATATCTATCAATCTTTTATGAGTACGCATTTCAAATTGTTCACGTGAATCTTTATATTTGTGAACTGCTCTTAATACTGTATACTTCTGAATTTCAGTAGGAAGTGGAACTGGTCCACTAACTTCGCCTCCAGTTCTTTTTACAGTTTCAACGATCTTTGCTGCCGCAAGATCTAAAGAACGATGATCATATGCCTTTAATTTGATTCGAATTTTATTCACCATCTTTGTCCTCCCTTCGCCTATATCATGTATAGACATGCTCCACGCAAATAACCTGATTACTAGGTTTTATAAAAGCAACTTAACCTGGTGTGTCAGCAACCTTACGCATCAACGCAATACACGCGATTACAATTATATCAAATGTTTTTAATAAAAACAATAGATATTTTCAATTTTTGTAAAGAAAAAGCAAAAATTTCTTTTTACTTTTGTTTTATTAATACTGTACCAGTCATTTCTTTAGGTATTTTTAATTTATTTAAACTCAAAATGGTTGGCGCGATATCACTTAATTTGCCATCCTGTAATTCGTAATTATTACTGCATATTATAAATGGAACCATGTTTGTTGTATGCATTTTGTCTGGTTCATTTGTCTTTTCATCTATCATATGCTCTGCATTACCATGATCTGCTGTTATTATTAAATTTACTTCGTTAAGATTAATTTTACTAATTATTTTCCCAATAGACTCATCCACTGCTTCAACAGCCTTTATTGTTTCGGATATCTTTCCAGAATGTCCAACAGCATCACAATTTGGATAATTTACTATAATAAAATTATATTTTTTATAATTATTTAATACCTCTTGTGTTATTTTTTCAGATTGCATTTTTGGATCTTGATCATAAGTAAACACATCTTTTCTTGGCAAAATAATTCTCTTTTCTTTTTTCTTTATATTATCTTTTAAACCATCAAAAAAGTATGTTACATGTTTTGATTTTTCAAATTCAGTAATTCTAAGTTGAGACAATTTGTTTTTTTCAATCCAATTACTAAAAATATTTTTCATTTTATTTTCTAAAGGATATGCAACAAATAAATTTTTATATATGTTTTTCTCTTCATATGGAGTCATTGTAACAAAAACAATATTTCGCAATTTCCTTTCTCTTTCAAAACTACTAAAATTTTTATCATTAAAAGCATGAAGAAGTTGTATCATTCTATCACTTCTATAATTAAATGCTATTATTGAATCGTTATCAGAAATAGCATCAATACCATTACTATTAATAATTGTTGGTTGCATAAACTCATCCGTAACGTTCTCCTTATATTCAAGTTCGAATGCTTCGTGAATAGTTTTTACAATGTGATCACTTTTTTTATTTACCATACAATCATATGCCATTTTTGTTAATTTCCAATTTTTATCTCTATTCATAGCATAATATCTACCTGCTATTGTAACTATTTTCCCGAAACCAATGTCTTTTATTTTTTCTTCTATTTGTTTAATAAACTTGTGCGCAATCAATGGCATTGTATCCCTTCCATCTAAAAATGCATGTATGTATACTCTATAAAATTTTTCTTTTTTACAAAGATCAATTAAATTGAGTAAATGGTCTATATGGCTATGTATTCCCCCATCAGATACTAGCCCCATTAAATGTAATGACGATTTGTTTTTCTTACAATGCCTTATAGCTTTTAAAAATGATTTGTTTTTAAAAAATGATTTGTCTTTAATTGAGCTATTAATTCTAAGAAGTTCTTGACAAACTATTCTGCCTGCTCCTATATTTAAGTGGCCAACTTCAGAATTGCCCATCTGGTTCTCTGGTAAACCAACATAATTCGAACTGGCATGTAATTTGGAATTTGGATATTTTTTAAGTAAATAATCAATATTTGGTGTATTAGCATGTTTAATTGCATTCCCTTTATAATCCTTGCCTAGTCCGAAGCCATCCATAATTATTAATATATTTGGTTTCACTAATCTTTCCCCCTTCCAAAAAGAGAAAGTAATCTTATAAAAATATTTATAAAATCAAGATATAATTCTAGTGCACCATACACCGCAATATTATTTTCTTCACTATTAGAATAGTAGATTGCTTTTAATCTTTGTATATCAAAAGCAGTAAGGCCTAAAAATATAACAATAACTACTATTGATAGAATAATTTCAAGGTTACTATTTAGGAGAAACATATTAATAATACTTACAATAATTGCTGATATCAACCCAATAAACATAATAGTACCAAATTTTGTTAAATCTTGTTTTGTAAAAAAACCATATAAGCTTAATATTATAAAAAATATTGATGTAGATAATAATACTATTAACATACTTCCAAGTTTATATTCAGCAAATATTCCAGAAAATGTAAGCCCGTTAATAAAAGCATATAACAAAAACATTAATATCGCTTGTGTAGAGTTTATTTTCTTTATTAATGATGAAAATTTAATAACAATTATTATTTCAAGAAATATTAAAAAATAAAAACTTTTTAAAACAAAGTTTAAAAATAAAGCGTTTATTGATACAAAATATCCTGTCAATCCTGTTAAAACCAAACCAATAAACATCCACATGAATATTTTGCTAAAATAATTTGATAATCCTCTTTCCATAATATCACCTATATATATTATAACATTTTATTACTATAATAATTACTAATATATTCATATAATGTAAATAGAAATTGTTTATTTGTGGGTTTTCCTTTATTGTAATCAATTGTATATCCAAATATTTTTGAATAGTAATCTATATTCCCTTTTCTGCTTCCTATCTCAATTGCATTTCTAATATCCCTTTCCACATTATAAATATTTGTATTATACTTTGCAGATACTTTTTGATATACATTTTTAATATATTGATCATTATTTTCACTAATTATTCCTATACATTCTTCAATATATTTATATCCTCTTAAATTCCTTGATATTCCAAATTCGTATAACATGTTTAATATATTATATCTTTTGGAACATGAAAAAACATAAGATATTTTTTCATCTAAATATTCTAATGAATATGGTTTAATTAATATTTCATCAACGTTATAATTATTTAATTTTAATAAAATATTTTCACAAGTGTGGGCAGTGCTTATAATAATTTTTGAATCAATGTTTAATTTTTTTATATTTTCTAAAAGATAAATGCCATCATATATAGGCAAAACCAAATCAATTATTATTAAATCATACTTGCTATATTTTATTTTATTTAAGGCTTCTTCTCCATTATAAGCATAATCAAATTCATGTTTTTTGATACTACTAATCACCTTATCAATAAAGCCTTTGTTGTTATCAATAATTATTATTTTCATATTTTCCTTTCTATTAAAAAAATGTAGTTATTTACTACACTTTATTCAACATTACTATATGCAACTTGTTGCATTTGAATATTTGATTTTGCTGCTTGCCCTGCAATACCAATTTTTGTAAGACTTCTTCCTTTATCCATTGTTGATGCCTCATCACTAATGCTTTCGTCAAAAGAAGTAAATCTTGTTTCTGCTACTTTTTGAGGAAAAATACTATCTAGAAAACTATCGATTGCTTTTCCAACAGAAAAATCTTTAAACTTTTCAAATATTTCTGACAAATTTGTTCTATTTAGTTTTTGTATTCCTTGCTCTTTTTTAGAAATAAGTTCATTTTTTATTCCCCTTAAGAACACTAAAAATTTAGAAATAGGTCCCATAATATCCCTCTTATTCTATAACTTTATAATATCACAATAAAAAACAAAAAAAATAATTTTAATAATTATTTTTTAATATTTTACATTTTTATACATTTTTTATTATAGTTTCACACAAATTTTCTGTATCTAAACAAAATCCGCCTATTAAAACTCCGTCAGTATTTTTAATATTAATAATTTTATAGTAATTACTTTTATTAACGCTACCACCATATATAACTTTATAATCTTTGTTATTTGTAAATTCTGATATTATGTTTCGTATATATTTCAATGCATCTTCTATATTGCTGTTGCTTGGAGTGGAACCGCTTCCTATTGCCCATATTGGCTCATATGCAACTATTATTTGACCTATTTCATCATCAGATAGGTCTTTTAAATATATGCTAAGTTTCTTTTTAATCACCTCTGCGGTTTTATTTAGATCCCTTTCTGTTTTTGTTTCTCCTACACATATAATCGGAGTCATTGCTATATCTATTACTGCTTTTATCTTTTTGCCAATAATCTGTGGTGTTTCCATTTCTCTTCTATCGGAATGACCTAATATTATACTAGATACACCCATATATTTTAAATGATGCGGTGAAATTTCTCCAGTATACTGTCCGCTTGATTCATAATGACAATTTTGTGCTCCAATATTATAGTCTTTAGCAAATATGTCAATATTTAAATATGTAGGGCATATTATTAAATTTACATTATTAAAATCATACCTATCTAGAATATTTTTTGCCTCTGCTGCTTCATCTCTAGAAAAATTCATCTTATGATTCAATACTACTATTTTTTTCAATATATCACTTACTTTCTTATAAATATTTTTATAATCTTTGCAATTAATTTTTTTGGATTATAACTTAAAATCGCAATTTTATATACTTCTAACGCACTTTTTGCATATGCATCTAACCCAAATCTATTTGAAGTTATAATTGCTTGAGTAGATATTTTATTTCTAAATTCTTTATTATTATAAATTTTTAGTATATTTTGTATGTATTCTTCTTTATTTGAGAAAAATAACCCATCTTGATTATCAGTAATTACTAGTTTAAAACTTTCATCATTTGCACATACTACTGGTTTACCTGCCGCCATTGCTTCAATAACAGTTAACCCTTGAGTCTCAGTTGTAGATGCCGTTACAAATATATCTGATATTTGACTATATATTGGTATTTGTGCATACATGACTCTACCCGTAAATATTATATCAGAAGTAATATCTTCTTCCTCGATTATATTTTTTAGTTCATTTAGATGAGGCCCTGCACCAACTATTACAAACTTTAAATTTGAAATTTTCTTTTTTAAGTCTTTAAAGTTTTTTAAAATAAAATCTATGTTTTTTTCTTTCCCTAATCTTCCGATAAATAGTAGCACAAAATCTTTTTTTGTTATTCCTAATTCTTTTTTTACGGCTTCAACATCTTTTTTATCAATATTTTCGTAATGAAATCTTTCTACATCAATACCTGTTGGAATTATATGAACATTTCTTTCAATATTATATTTCTCTTTAAATAAATCATATGTTTTTTTTGTTGGTACAATTAACTCTTTTACTGTTCTATCACAATAAAACATTGTCAAATATTGTGTAATTTTTTTGCTTGTTTTTTCAAAATGCCCCTTTGTAATGTAGTGTACATATTCTTCATACATTGTGTGATATGTATGTACTAGTGGTATATCTAATTTACCTGATACTATTCTTGCAAAAGTACCAATACCGAATTCAGTATGTGTATGAATAATATCTAAATTCCATTTTTTAATTATTGCCTGTGCTTTTATTGGATATATGCCTGTTAATCTATATTGATATATACCCGTTTTAATTCCCGGTATTCTAAGTATATTATCTTCTTCTTTATACTTAAAACTTTCTGGATTAACAGTTACAACAAATACAATATGCCCCAATTTTTCTAATCCACTTTTTAACATTAGTACACTTGTTGATACACCATCTGTAAACGGTGGAAATGTATCAGAAAACAATCCTATTCGCATTTTTTATCAATCCTTTCATTAGTAATAATAAAAATAATTGCCCCAAATATTATCCAAAAATAATATGTAAAAAATCTCCATAACAACATTGATGATATTAATGATGCGCCAGTAATGTATCTACCGAAAAATTCGGTAAAACAATATTCTATTCCTCCTGCTGCACCAGGCATAGGCATAAAATTACCAAAAGAAACAACAAGTGCAGATGTGACAATACCATTAACCATTGTAATATACTTTGGTCCGATTATAACAAAAGGAATAACATATAAACATAATATGCCTAAAAAATTATATATTAGTGATTTTACAAATAATCCATTTTTATTTTTTAAATTTTTAGCACCATCATAGAATATTTCTATTTCCTTTATTACTTTTTCTTTATTTATCTTAAATATTTTTAATAATGATGCCGCTTTTACTAATTTAATAAATATTATTTTTGCAATTCTTTTTGAATACATAAAAAACACGCATACTAACATAATAAATAAATTTATTAGAAAGCCAAAAATAACAACATTATTTAGTATTATATTATTACTAAACAAATTGAATTTCAAATTATATAATATAGCTATTAAACTAAAAAGTACAAGTGCAAATTGATATGCAATAAAATCTCCAACCATTATTGAAACAGAATCAAACATATTTACGTTTTTTTTACTTAATAAGTATGCTTGGTATGGTTGGCCACCAGTTGAAAAAGGTGTTACACCATTTAAAAATAGTGTTATTACTGTTATATTAAAACAATTACGAAATTTATAATCTTTCTTTTTGTCTTTAATAAAGACAAATAAACCTTTTGATCTCAGCATTACTGATAAAAACATGATTCCTATTATTATAATAACTGTTTCTATTCTAATTTTTAGAATCTCTTTTAATATTCCAAAAAAATTATCTTTTAATGAAAAATAAAGAACAATACTTGTAATTATTAATAATATAATAATTCCTTTTTTGCTTTTCATATTTATTTATTTACTTTTCCAATTATTTCTATTCCTGGTAAATTTTTCCCCTCTAATAATTCAAGTGATGCTCCCCCACCAGTAGAAATGTGTGTAAATTTATTCTTGTATCCATATTTTATTGCGATACTTGCAATATCACCACCTCCAAGAATTACTGTTGCATTTTTCCTTGGCAATAAACTCAATATTTTCTTTGTTCCAAGAACAAATTTTTTGCTTTCTACGTAACCAAAAGGGCCATTCCAAAAGATTGTTTTGGAATTTTTTAATAATTTAGTAATTTTTTTAATTGATTTTTTACCAATATCTAGCATATCGATATCATTATTCTTGTTCTTTTTTATTTCAAGTTCTTTTACTTTGCCCTTTATTTTGCAAACAAAAAAATCAGGAATAATAATTTTATCTTTATATTTTTCAATCATTTTTTTACAAAAAATTAAATTTTCATTATCTACTAATGACTTCCCAACATTTATACCTTGTGATTTTATAAATGTGTTTGCTATTCCTCCACCTACAATTATGCTGTCAGCTTTTTTTGATAAATTTTCAATAACCCCAATCTTATCAGAAATTTTCGCTCCCCCCATCAGTAGTGTGTATGGTTTATTTGGTTTATTCAAATATTCTTTTAACATTTTTAATTCTTTTTCTACTAAAAATCCAATTACTGATGGTATATAGCTTGCAACACCAACATTAGATGCATGAGCACGATGAGCAGTACCAAATGCATCATTTACAAATATATCTCCTAAAGATGCCCAATATTTACCTAATTTAGGATCGTTTTTGCTCTCTTTTTTTCCATTTATGTCTTGATATCTTGTGTTTTCAAGTAAAATTATGTCTCCTAATGAAGCCTTTTTTATTTTGTCTTCGACTTTTTTACCTTCATTGTCTTTACAAAAGATTACTTCTTTATTCAAATAACTTGATAATCTTTTTGCTATTGGCTCCAATGTATTATCCTTTAAATCTTTTTTGCTTTCTACTCTTCCAAGATGGGAAAGAATTACTATTTTTGTATTTTTACTTAACAAATAGCGAATTGTTTCTAGACTTTCAATAATCCTATTATCGTTTACTATTTTATTGTTTTCTATAGGTACATTAAAATCACATCTTAGTATTACTACTTTATTTTCTAAATCAATATCTTTTATTGTTTTTATCATTTTCCCTCCTAATTTACTATTACACTTGTGTATGCTTTATATCCACCATCTATTGTTGTTGTTGTGATTAATGCTGTTCCCTTACCATTTGCAGTAACAAGCCCATATGAATTTACTGTTGCTACACTAGTATTATTACTAGACCACGACAGAGTTTTATTGCTTGCATTACTTGGAGTATAATATATTACTATTTGGTATTTTTGTGCTTTTGCAAGAGTAATTGTGTTTCTTTCTACAGCAATACCTTTTAGTTTTATTGTCGTACTTGCCACTACTACTATTACTCTTACAACCGATGTTTGGTTATTATAAGAATCTTTAACAGTATATGTTTTTGTATATGTCCCTGGAACAGCAGTATTTAGGTTGCCTGATATATTTACTTTACTTGTTAAACTATTACCATAGTAATCTGATGCCGTATATCCTGGTTCAACATATTTTCCATATTGATTTATTAGTACTTGTTTGCTACCTTTTAATACTATTATTGGCCCTGCATTTTGTGCTTTTGTAACTGCCCTGGTAGTTGTGCTTGATGAGTATTTTCTTGTTGTAGTTACTATTGATTTTACAATAACTTGTCTTGTTACTGTTTCTTTATTTCCTGCTTTATCTTCAACTGTATAATATAAAACATATGTTCCTGGTTTAGATATATTTATATCTCCATTAACAGTAATATCTGCAGTTAAATCACCATCATTATTATCTAGTGCTTTAGCTCCAGGTTCAACATATGTAGCATCTTGATTAATTGTTATTATTGCTTCACCATTTAATATAATTACTGGCTTTTCTGTATCTTTTGGTTCTTTTGTTGTTGTTTTTTTAGTTGTTTTTGGTTGTTTATATCCATCAGATATATAATATTTTCCACAACTAATGTAAGATCTTTTTGTAATTACAGCTTCTTTTTTTACTATTACATATCCCTCACAAACATCTGTAATATCACTTTCAATTATTGCCTGTGAATTAATTAATTCTTTGAGTGTAATTGTCTTTTCCTCACCAGATTTGATTGATATTTTGTTTTGAGAAATATATTGTTCTACTTCTTCTTCCATTCTTGATTCTAGTTTTTCAAAATTTTCTAATGCATATTTATTATTTGAACTACCTTTTGGTATCATAGATATTATAAAAACAATAAGAAAGACAGCTAATATTATTAGCAGTATTAAGTTACCTCTAGTTAAAGTAAATTTTTTTCTTTCATCCATAATTTCACAACCTCATACTGTAATTATTATATCATATTTTTTTATTTACAAAATAAAAAAGTCTATATTTAGACTTATTTTATTAATTCTTTTGCTGTTCTAACCATTTGTGCACTGTAACCCATTTCATTGTCATACCACGCAACAACTTTTACTAATTGCTTTGACTCTACCTCAATAATGTTTGTTAACAACCCATCTACTACTGCTCCGTATCTTGTACCTAAAATATCGCTAGAAACAATAGGATCATTTCCAAAACGTGTTGTGATGTATTTTGTTGTGTTGTTGTTTTCTTTTTTAATTCTAACGTTAAATCTATTACAGATCCATCTGTAACTGGTACTCTTATTGCGGAACCATCTAATCTTCCCTTTAATTCTGGTATAACAAGACCTATTGCTGCTGCTGCCCCTGTTGATGAAGGAACAATATTTGCTGCTGCTGCTCTCCCTCTTCTAGATTCATGTCCTTTTGGATGTGCAATATCTAGTGTGGCTTGATCATTTGTATAGGCATGAACCGTTGTCATATAACCCTTTTCTACACCAAAATTATCGCACATTACTTTCATAACTGGTGCTAAACAGTTTGTTGTACAACTTGCAGCACTTATTACTTGTTCACTACCATCTAATATATTATGATTTACATTATATACAATAGTTTTTAAATCTCCTTTGGCTGGTGCTGATATAATTACCTTTTTTGCTCCTGCATTTATATGAGCATATGCCTTTTCTTTGTCTGTAAAAAAGCCTGTACATTCAAAAACTATGTCAATTTTTTCTTCCTCCCACGGTAAGTTATTTGGGTCTTTTTCTGCATATACTTTTACTTTTTTATCATTAATAATAATATTTTTATCATCTGCTTTAATATCTTTATCATATTTTCTGTGAGTTGTGTCATATTTTAAAAGATAAGCTAATTGTTTTGAGTCTGTTAAATCATTTATTGCTACTACATTAAAACTTGGATCTTCGTCCATTATTCTATAAACTAATCTTCCTATTCTTCCAAATCCATTAATTGCTACATTAACTGCCATTTAATCATCTCCTTATAATAATATTAACATTTTTATTTATTTAAAACAACTACCACCAATAAACTCTCTAAGTACCGAATCTTGAGGTACAGAATCACTTGGTATAGCAAGTATTGGTCTAAGCATATTTATTAATCTTTGTGCTTCCATATAATTAATATCCTCATCTCCAATAGAAAATAGTAAAGGCTCGGCATATGTTTTTAATACTGCAAGTTCATATAATAAAGAAGTATTAAATACTATATCTGCCTTATCTTGATAAGGAAAAACATATTTTTCTTCCCCTGCTCTTACTTTTTGCCAACTAGATAATGTTTTTGATATACCGTTACCCCTTGTCATGTTGTCTCTTACCATTCTTCTAAGCAATCTATTATCCGTAGTTGTTATCCTATTATGATTATCAATATTAAGCACTGTTAAAGGGCTTAAATATATATTAAACTTGCTTTGTCTTGGAATATCTTTTGTTAATTCCTCATTAAATGCATGTAATCCTTCAATAATCAATATAGACTTGTCATCTAGTTTAACCCCTATTTTACTAAACTCTTTCTCTCCTTTAATAAAATTATATGTAGGTAAAAATACTTCTTCATAATTTAATAAACTAGTCATTTGTTTACTAAATAAATCTTTATCAATAGCATTAACTGTTTCATAATCTGGTTTTCCATCTAATCCAATTGGGGTATCTTTTCTATTAATAAAATAGTCATCAATAGATACATAATATGGTTTTAATCCCTTGCTTTCTAAAAACATTGCTAATTTTTTTGATGTTGTTGTTTTGCCTGAAGAGGAAGGCCCGGTTATTAATATTACTTTTTTTTCATCACCAATCTTACTTACAACCTCAAATAAATTATTATTTTGAGTAACTTCAGATATTCTAATTAAATCATTATATTTTGATAGTGACGAAGATTCATTTAAATCAGAAATTGTCCTAATACCAAGTTTCTCTTCCCATTTAGAGTATTTTCTAAACTCATCAAATAATTTGCCATGTTGAACAAACTTTAAATTATTATCTTCTTTATATAATCTAGGATATAATAATACTACACAATTATCTTTTACATATTTTAAATCAAATTCTACAAAATATTTTGTATTAATTGGTATTTCACCATAAAAATAGTCTAAAATATTATCTAGTTTATACAAAGATATGCTTGTATTACTAATATATTTAAGTGACTTTGCTTTTTCATGTTGACCTGATTTTTTATAGTAATCTATGACATCTAATCTTGAAACCATTATTTTGTCTATTGGTAGAGAAAGTTTTATTATTTCTTTCATTCTTACTTTTATTTGTTCTGCCACAACTTCATCTATTTCAAAATTATGTAATATTTCGCAATATATTCCCTTATCAAGTGAATGTTCAACCTTTATATCACAATTCAAAATGTCTCTTGCTGCTTTTATAAAAATAAATAATATGCCTCTTTCGTAAGCCTTATTACCAATTGGAGTATTAACTGAAAAAAATTCTACTCTACAATCTTTTAATAATTTTTCATTTAAACTAACTATTTTATTATTAACAACAGCCACTAGTGGTTCTTCGCTGTTATTATTATTTATTAGGTTATAAAAATCAAGAATAGATATATTCTTATTGATATCATAAATACTATCATTAAATTCTACATTTATCTTTGCCATAACCATATCCCCTTTATACTCTAGATACATTTTAACAAATTAGCAAGGAAATGTCACATGATTTTTAATAAAATTAAAAAAAACGGAATACTAATTCCGTTTTTAACTATATTAAAACTGCTATTGTTGTAAATACTATTACTAATAATAATAATATAATTACTAATTTCCAAATGTATTTTACCCATTTTGTATATGGTATATCAAAATAATATAAGCCAATTATTAGCCCTGCACTTGTTGGTACAATTAGCGCCATAAATGATGCTACACTTCTTAAAACTAATGCTATTAATTCGGCTGAATTACCAGTTATTCCTTTAGCTTTTAATATTGATCCAAATATACTGCTTGAATATAATATATCGGATAAGAAAGTTGCACTTAAAATACTTGCGACCGTTGCTGTAATTACATTAAATGCTTTACCTGATATTGATATTGTAAAATCAATCATTGTAACAACAATACCAGAACTATATGCTATCATTAATACTACATTGATTAATATTACTGTAATTGCTATTGGCAATACTTTTTTAATTGAATTTGTAACTGTACTTATGTATTTATTAATATTTATTTTGTAAATAATCATAATTATTACAGATAAAATAATAAGTAATACTGATAGTCCTCCAAATGACCAACTACCTATCACATCTGTTGTTCCAAGGAAATTTTTAATACTTAAATAATCATTAAGTTTTATACCATAAAACCATTTATTTAAATTAGTGAATATTTTTGTTTTAAACAATACTTCCCATGAAATAATAGCTACTATTATAAATAATGATAGTGCCCCCATTCCAACTGAAAGTAATATGTTATTCCTCTTGTTACTATTTATTGATATATATCCTTTTTTGTCTTGCTTATTTAATATTTGTATTATAAAGTCAGCAATTGAAATAATGAATGGTATAAGTGTAAAACAAAATATAAATGAAATTATAGCTTTTCTATATTCTCTTGAGTATATTTTATTCACACCAATTGATCCAAATAAAATTGTTAAAATCAAATATGGAATCTTTTTAACTTTTATTTCTTTCTCTTGAAGAATTTTTTCTTCTTTTGCAAATTTTAATTTTTCCTTATAAGAATTTTTCAGACTAATTAATGCAAATACTAATAGCGCTGATATAGAAAGCAACCCTAATATAAACATTGATAATATTCTACTATTTGTATCTATAGAAAAATTTGTTGCAACTGTTGAGTTATATAGAAGTCCCATCGAACCAACTAACATGGATACTATTGTTGCAAGTAATATATGTTTTTTATCTATTTCAAGCTTTAATAATATATTCCAAAAGAATGGAACAAATATTAATAAAAATAATGGGTCAGAAACTACTAGTGCTAGTAATGAAAAGAACAATATACTAATTACTAGTGCTAATTTCCTTTTATCTTTAAACTTTCTTGCTATCCTTTCACAAATTTGGTTGTATTGGTCTGTTAAGCCAAGCACGCCATAAAAAGCAGCTATTACCACAATATATAACCCCAACATATTAAAATATGTAACTGAAACTAATGCATTTAGTATTGCATTCCATATTCCTATTGGTGCTATGCTTCCCCTTGCTATTCCACTTGCGATTGTTGATGCTGGTATTATAAATGTGAGCAACCATGTAACTAGTACCGTAATAAATAGTACCTTCATCAAATTGTATTTTTTCATGTTTCTCCTTTCAAATAATATAATTTAATTATATCACTATTGTTCGTTTTTTTCTAGCATTTCATTATAATCACACAATATTTTTTTTAGCATCTCTATATTTTCTGCTTTAAAAATGTTTTCTTTTATTATATTTGAACCTTGTATACCTTTTAAATAATGTGAGATATTTGTACGCATTTCTAAAGTTGCTAATTTGTCTTGTTTTATTTTTACAAGATAATCTATATGTTTTAAACACAATTTTACTTTTTCTGATGGCTTTAAGTCTTCTATTATTTTGTTATTGTCTATATATTCAATAACTTGTTTAATAAAATAAGGATTTTTTTGTGCTTCTCTACCAATCATTATTGCATCACACTTTGTATATTCTAGCATTTCTTTTGCATCATATATTGTTTTTATGTCCCCGTTACCTATTACAGGAATATTGACTTTTTCTTTTACCTGTTTTATTACTTCCCAGTCTGCATTGCCACTATATCCTTGGTTCCTTGTTCTAGGATGTATGCAAATTGCTGATGCTCCTGCTTTTTCACATAATTTTGCAACTTCTATTGCATTAATTGAATTGTTATCCCACCCACTTCTTATTTTTACTGTGACAGGGCACGAAACATTTTTAACCACGCCACTAACTATTTCATATATTTTCTTTGGGTTTTTTAATAGTCCGGCTCCTGCTTGGGATCTTATAGCAACTTTGGGTACAGGACACCCCATATTAATATCAATTATATCTGGATTCATTTTTTTCTCGATAATTTTTGCTGATTCAATAAAACTATTTATATCACTTCCAAAGATTTGTTGAGAAATAGGCCTTTCACTTTCCTCAAAATATAACATGTCCTCTGTTTTCTTATTATTATATAGTAATGCTTTATCACTGACCATTTCAGCATATACTAAACCACAGCCCATTTCTTTAATTATTTTTCTAAATGCACTATTACATAATCCTGCCATTGGCGCTAGAACTACTTGATTCTTTATTTTTACATTTCCTATTTTAAATTCCATATTACTTACCAATTAATTCTACAAAATCTCCCGTTTTTAATACAAATGCATTTGCATCATCGGTGTCTATGTGCATCTCAAGAGAACCATTTTCGTACACTTTTATTAATACATTGTCCATAACTCCACCCTTTTCTGTATTTACTCTTATAGATACCTCTTCTTTGTCTTTTAAATTATATTTATTTGCTTCTTCTTTTGATAAATGAATATGCCTTCTTGATATAATTGCAGCCTTTTTTTCAATTGTTCCTTTTTGACTCATAATTAAGACTTCTGCAGCATCTTTTAAATCTCCAGAATTTCTTATTGGGGGATTAATCCCGATTTTATATGCATCTGTTAATGATACTTCTACTTGTGTTTCTTTCCTTAATGGGCCTATTATTCTAATATTTTCTATATATCCTTTTGGACCCTTAATTGTAACAAATCTATTTGATGCATACTCACCCTTTTGAACTAAATCTCTTTCTACTTCAAGTGATAAATTACCAAATAGTTTTTTATAATCTTCTTCATTTAAGTGTGCATGTCTTGATGATACCCCAACTTTTACTTTCATTTAAATACCTCCTAAAAATATTATAGCATGTAATAATATAAATTGATAAATATACTTAAATTTGATATAATTTCAATAGTAAGGATGTGTTTATATGGATTTTCTTTTATTTTTTCTAATATTATCAATATGTGCTCTATTATTTGCAATTGGTCATAATTATTTTATGAACTCGGTGCTAAAAATAAATGAGGCAGAAATGAAAATAGATACATCATTAAGAGAGACATATGATTTACTTATAAAAATTTCTGGTATAATAAAGAATAGATTGAGTACGGATAAAGAAGTTTTCGATGGTATTGATAAAATTAAAGATAAAAATATATCTAATTTTGAATTAGATAGAATATTACTGACATATATTAACGAACTATATATTATTAAAGACAATTATGAGGAATTTAGTAATTACGAGGAATTCCAAAAAACATTTTATGAAATAAGTGAAAATGAAGATTTGTTTAAAGCATATAAAGATTTTTATAACGATTCAATAATTAAATATAATAAGTTGGTTTCAACTTTTCCAACACTAATTATTGCAAAAATTAGAAGATATAAGAAAAAAATGTTTTATGATAAGAAAAATATGGATGATGAAAACTTTAAAGATTTTAAATTATAAAAAGAAGATCAAATCTTCCTTTTTAATTAAAATTTATTTCTTTAATACCATGATCAACTAAATATATGTTTATTTTAGAAAATGGTTTGCTTCCAAAAAAACCCCTATTTGCTGAGAAAGGTGATGGGTGTGAAGAAGAAATAATATAATGCTTTTTCATCACCACCATTGACGTTAATAAGATAATTATTG
>CAYNHX010000006.1:18666-21887 GCA_964397275.1 uncultured Muribaculaceae bacterium
TAATATGCTGCTTTAATTTTGCATTTTCGCCCCAAAGCACAAATACAATGTTTTCTTTTTTTTCGCTTATTAATTTTATTATATTATCAGTAAATATCTCCCATCCTATATTCTTATGCGAATTGGGTTTTGATTTTTCAACAGTTAGTACTGTATTAATAAGAAAAACACCTTGTTTTGCCCAATCAGTTAAATCTGTATTTGTCCTTTTTATATTTAAATCATTGTATAATTCTTTAAAAATATTTACTAATGATGGGGGGCATTTTATACCTTGCCTTACTGAAAAGGCCAATCCCATAGCTTCTTTTTCTTCGTGGTATGGATCTTGTCCAATAATAACAACCTTTATATCATTAAAATCTGTAAGTTTAAATGCAGAAAACAAATCTTCTTTTAATGGAAAGATTTGCTTTGTTTTTCTTTCTTCAATAATATGTTTTCTTAGTTTAATAAAATATTCTTTATTTATTTCATCATATAATATATTATCCCAACTATTGTTAAACATGATTTTCTCCTTTATTTGTGATACTTTTCATTACTTATTATTTTAAATGCCCTGTATATTTGTTCTAAAAGTATCACCCTAAATAATTGATGTGGAAATGTTAGCTTTGAAAAAGATATTTCTTGATTACAAATTTTTTTAATATCTAAATCAACACCATTAGAACCACCAATAATAAATGTAATATTTGAATTTTTAATAAATATTTTATTCATATTATCTGCAAACTCCTCTGATTTTAGTTCTACTCCTTTTATATCTAATAATATTATGTATTCATCAGAACTTGTTTGCTTTAATATTTCATTCTTTTCAAAAGATACTCCCTTTTTAATATCATTTTCATATTCATAGTCTTTCACTTCTATAACTTTTAATTTTATATATTTTTCTATTCTTTTTTTGTATTCTCTTACTGCCTCTTCATAAAACTTTTCTTTTATTTTACCAACACAAATTATTTTTATCATATATTAATAATATCCGTTCTTTTATTTTGCTTTGCCGCAATTATTGTCTTTATGCTTTTATTGTTTTCAATTAATTTATTTTTTAATTCTTGTAATGCCTTTTCCTCAGTATTATTTTCTTTACTTATGTGTGCCAAAACAATAGTATTTGTATTTTTTCCAATTAATCTAATAAGATGCTCACTCACATCTATATTGGATAAATGCCCTTTATCACTTAATATTCTTTTTTTTAGTTGATACGGGTATTTACCATTACATAACATTTCAATGTCATGATTACTCTCAATAATATACATACTTTTATTTTTAATTTCTTTATATATATTTTCTTTTATACAACCAGTATCAGTTAAATACACTATTGATTTTTGTTTTTCTTCTAAAATATATCCTAAAGAATTATCACAATCATGTGAAGTCTTAAAGTATTTGACACTTATAGTATCTATTTTTGTAATATCAGTTAATATAATATATTTACCATTAGGATATTTTTTTTGCAATTCTTTTTTAAGCTCTTCTGTAACGTATATATTTATTCCTGTTTTTTTTATTAAACTTTCTAACCCTTTTACATGATCAATATGAGTATGTGTAATTAATAAAGCATCTATATCATTAATATCAATATTAATATCTTTTAATTCATTATATATATAGTTGTATTGCATTCCAAAATCTATTAATATTTTTGTTTTATTGTTAAAAATTATGGTCGAGTTTCCACTACTACCACTAGCAATTACTACTGCTTTCATTAGTTATATAGTCCTAATGGATTTACTCCCACTCCACCTCTATAAGGCATTCCCTTGTATACACCAAAGTGTAAGTGAGTACCATATGCTCTACCCGAATGTCCCATTTCACCAATCTTTTGTCCTTTTTTAACAACTGACCCTACCGAAATATTAGTAGAAGATAAATGCGCATATAAAGTGAAATAACCATTTTGATGATTAATAATTACGTACCCTCCCAATGACCATATATCTGTGCTTTCTGCATTATGTGCTGATGATACTACACCATTATTTGCAGCATATATTGGAGAACCATAACCACAACCAGATATATCAATTGCATTATGCATAGTACCCCATCTCCATCCAAAACCACTTGTTATCATATATGGTCTTATTGTTGGCCAAGCCCATCCATCACCAGCATATGCTGCTGGGTCATCACTCCATCCACCACCTGTATAATATGTTCCCAAAACAATAACCTTATTTATTGCTTCTTTGATGACAACCGATTTTTGTTTATCTACTGTTAAATTTTGTACTTCATTATTTACCTCAATTAGTTTTGAAGTAATTCTTATTACTCCTTTTTGACCTTCTATTTTAACTATTTTTGTTCCAAAAGATAAAGACGAATCATATTCATATTGTGTTTCAAAATTAATATCTTCATCACTTACTTGGGTTTTTTCTGCAGTTACATTAAGAACGGGACTTATCAATCCTGTTTTTACTTTTTGACCCTCAGATAATACTATATTACCCTTTTTAAATTCTGGATTAACTACTAAAAATTCCTCAAGACTTAATTTGTTATTATATGTTATTTGTTCAATCATATCTCCTGGTTTAACAACATAGTATTGGTCTTCTTTTAATGTCCCAAATAGAAGATATTTTGTTAATGAATTTTCATCAATAAATATTTGTTCATTTGTAGATATTAACATTTCTTTTATAGTAATATTGTCTCCTAAATATAAATTTTCAATTACAGATCCTGTTGTTACAATTTCTTTCTGAAGATTATTTTTGTATTCCAAAAATTTTTCTCTTCCAATAAATGCCTCAACCACTCTATTAACGGAGTTTTCAAACAAGTCTTTTTTTAATACATTAATATATATTGGTTTTTCTTCTTTATTTTCTTCATTATTATTTTCTTTTTTATTTATTGTTACTCTATACGCTTTTATAGTAAATGGTTTTTTATTTTTGATTATTTCGTCTATTTTTCTTACACTTAAAACCTTTTTTTCATATGTAATTACTTTTTGTATGTCAACACCAGATGGGGCATGAACTTTTGAAACTCCATACTTTTTTCTTATTTCTTCTTGTTTTTTATTTATATAATTTTCATATTCTTTTTTTGACTTAATATTCCCAATGCTTTTTCCATCTATATATACTTTATAAAGTTCTTTGGGTTCTGTACTATAGTTGTTGTTGATATGCAAAAAAGTAACAACACCCAAAGATATTATTATT
>CAYNHX010000007.1:0-21450 GCA_964397275.1 uncultured Muribaculaceae bacterium
ATTGCTTTATTTTACCACAATTCGTCATAAATTGCAATAATATTTTATAACATTATTCCAAAAATTACAATAAAAAAGAGTAATTTAATTACTCTTATAAACCTATTAACTCAAAATTAGCATGATCTTCATTTATTAATTCTACTATATTGTCAAAAGATGAAGTATCAAATGCTTCTTTAATTGTATCTAATTCATTATAAAATAAAGATGTTCTAAATGCTAATAGCCCTTCTATATCATTAATATTTTTTTCGTTTAAGTATTCTATTACCTTTTTAATTTTATCTTCATATAATGATATATATTCTATATCCTTATCTTCTAATTTATCTTCTAAAAATTCAGTATCTATATCATATTCTTTTAGATATTCCATCATCATCCCTCTTATCTTCTTCTCTTTGTTTATAACCTATTGCTGATGCTATTTCGTCAAATGTTTTTTTATCAAGTATTGTATCAAATATAATACTCATCATAAGTATATCTTTTTCATCATATTTATTCATTCCCTTTAATATACTATAATTTCTTAATACTTTATATCTAGAAATTATTTGATTACCAAATAAATATTTATATTCTCCAATTTTATAGAATCTATCTAACTCAGTAATATTAATATCAAATATATGACTATAGTCTATATTATGTGAATTTACTTCTTCAAGTATTTTATTTATTTCTTGATAATTATTAACTACAGGCTTATAAACTTCATTGTCATCTAATAATTTTTGTAAAATTACTGGATCTCTTAATACCCTGGTGTCAGTAACTTCTCCAGATAAACATGTAGGGTCTTTTTTAGACATAGCGATGTTTTTAAATTCTTCTTCAAACATTCTTGCGTGCTCTTCACTATTTTGCGGGAATCTAAGTTCTGTTTTTCTCAGTGCTTCTTTTCTAATTGCATATAATCTTGCAAATAATCCTGCATCTTTGTTCCTATTTACCATTGTAGTATGTCTTTTAATATAATCATATAATCCTGCTTCTATATATTTATCTATAGATTGCATAATAAATGAGGAACTAAGTGCTGATGCTTTTGTAAATGTCTGTGGTAATGTATCATTTATAATTCCATAAAGTACTAACTTTTTATAATTTGATTTTAGTCTCTTTGGGTTTATACAAAGTACTGCCTCATATCCTTTATAAAATTTTTCTTCATTAACATTAAATCCTTTTTCTAATAAAAAGTTTCTATTTTCCAAAAACTGTTCATAGCTAATTCCCCCAATTGGTAACCTGCTCTCATTATTACTACTACTAGATCCACTACTTGCTGTTTTTCTTGCTGATTTACTTGTACCTAAATCTACTTCTTTTTCCCATACACTAGCAGGTGCTTTAAATATAGTACTAAATATATTATCTTTTTTTGCTTTTTCCAATACTTCTTTTACTATCTCTAAAGTACTATTATTTAATATACGAAATAAAGTTTCATTATCAAATTTCCATAATACTTTTTCTTCTTTTAAATAATTAAGTATTAATCTGTAATTTTCAATACTTGCTCTTTCTTTTATGTCTTTTTTATATTTATCTACTAATACTAAAAATTCTTTATTTAAATTAAATTCACTAATTAATATATTTTTTAATTCTTCAATGTCTAACTTATTATATTCTTTTTTGTCTTTTTCTGGTTCGTGATTATATTTAAATATTTCATAAAAAATTTGGTATTTTATTAAATAGTCTTCATCTTTTAAAATAGACTCTATTAAATTATATTCTTGAGCATTAATTTTTCTTATATTTTCTTGGTCTAATAACTTTTCAATTAACAAATTAATACTTTTTATTAAAGTGGCAGGATTATTTTTTTTAGCTTCCTCTAGTTTTTCTTTTTCTTGTTCAAATTTACTAATTATTTTATTTATTGTTTCAATAATTCTATCCATAAGATCTATTCTTTTTTTGCTTTTATAATTATATTCATCATCATTTTGTTCCACCTCATTAAGATTTAAAATAGTTGCTATAAATCCTTCTGGGTCATAAACATTATGAGGCATATTATCATATACATATAATATTTCTTCTCTTGTTAATCTTTCAGGATTGTTATTTACTTTATTAATTAATGCTTCCAGTTTGGTTATTTTACTATTAATATTATTTATTTTAGTGCCGTTAATAATATCTTCATATTCCTTTTGTATTTCTTTTATCTTTTTTCTTAAAAATTCAACTAAGTTCATATCATCACTCCCATTCAATTAAAGTGTCATATATTTTAAAATATATTGAAAAATCATCACTTTTTTTTGTAAATGTATTATACAACTCTTTTACTGAAATTCCAAGTTCAAATGATAATTGACCAATATCGACCTTTTTTTCTTTTATTAATTTAATACTGTCTTTTACTATTTGAGCATATAATTCATCTAAATTATTTACCATGCTTTTGCTCCTCCTATTTTAGTAATACCAATTTTTCTTTCTACTTCTTCTGATATTGGTCTTTTATCTTGTAAAAATTTTTCTGGATTTGCCTTTGCTTCTTCCATAAGACCTGTAATTATTTTTTCGTAATCTTTTACAATCTTCTTAGCAACCTCATATATTGCATCATTTGATAATTTTCCTATTGCTATTACTAATACTATTTCATCAGTTAATTTAACATATGCACATGCAATAGATCCATTCTTACCATTACCACTTTTATTTAACCATACATAAAGTTTACTGCTTCTATTTTGTAGTTTGCTATTATTTTTTCCCTTTTTATAATCAAATAAACCTTTTTTTAATTTATTATTGATAATTTCTGCTGCAGGTTCAATACTAGCAGTTTCTAAACTATTTAAATCTACTACAAAGTTATTGTTACTGTCTGTTAAATATACTACTTGATATGGTTCTGATTTTTCTTCTTGTTTTTCTTCTTCTTTTATTTCATCATATGATTTATATATATTTATATATTCAAGTAGTAAATTATAAAGTACTTCTAATTCTTCTATATCTAATTCATCATATTCATTTTGTTTTAGTATATTTTGTAATTCAATTTTATATTTTAATAATAACTCTAATATTACTCCGATATAGTCTGGATTAGATTTAATATTTTCTATTTCCTTTTGATATCCCTCATTTTCTCTAAATTTAATAATTATTTCAACAAATGATTTCTTTTGCAATATTTGACTTTGATTTTTACCAACGTATTTATCATATTTTTTAAATAGTATTTGATGTATTTCATCAATTAGTTTTTGATATTTATCTTTTTCTTCATCAGATAAAGTTACTTTTTCTTCTTCTTTAACTAGCACTACTTCTTCACAACTTTGTTTTGCTAAATACTTAATTACTTCTAATTTTTCTTCATCAGATAAACTTGATGATGCAATATATTCAGCCAAAAAATCTGGTTTATATTTTTTTTCTTTTAATTTTTTTTCAATAGGTTTTTTTTCTTCATTCAATTTATCTAGGTATGCTTTTGCTGTTGCTTTTATTTCAAAAACTTCATCTTTTGAGTCCTGACTTAAAATATATTCCCTATAATAATTAAAATTATCAGTATGTGTTCTATTAAATTTATTTAAATAACTTAAGCATGCTAAAGCTGTTGAAAGTTCAAAACAAAAAACCGGTTTATAATTTTTATCTTTTATATGTGAATTATAAGAAATTAAAAATTTGTTAATATTACCATTACTATAAAATTCTTCCATAATAGTACAAAAATATATAATATTGTTTTGCTCTGCTATTTTTACTTCCAATTCTTTTATTTTATCTTCTGCAGTTTTTTCAAATTCCCTAATTAGTTTTTCATAATTATCCTTTGCTCTTTGTTCATCCATTATTATCACCTACAACTTCCCTTTTAATTTGCTTTTTGAACCATTATAACTTTCAAGTATATTTGAATCAAAAGAATGAGTTTTTTTCTTTTTATTTTTTTCTTTTTTTATTGCTATTGTTATAAGGTTATTTAATAATTCTGTATATGAAATGTTTTTCTTATCCCATAAATAGAATGATAATGAACCGGGTATAGTATTTAACTCATTAATATATATTTTATTTGACTTCTTATCCATTAAATAATCTATTCTAACTACTCCAGATGCTCCCAGTACTTTAAAGGCCTCTTTAGACATTTTTTCTATTTCTTCTTTTGTTTTATTATCTATATCAGCCGGTAATATTCTACTTGTGTTTAGCATCCCTTTTTCTTTTAATTTGCCTTTTTTACCACTACCAATATATTTATCAGCAAATGATAAAAACTCGTCTTTACCTACTACTTGCTCTATTACACTTGTTTCTTGAGATTCACTATTACCTAAAACACTACAATTTAGTTCCACTAAATTAGGTACTATTTCTTCTACCACGATTTTCTCATCATACTCAGATGCATTTTCAATTGCTTGTTTTAATTCTTCTTCATCATATACTTTTTCTATACCAATGCTACTACCAAGTCTTGCTGGTTTTACAATAAGTGGATAAGACAGTTTATTTATTTTATTTAGTATTTCTTTTTTGTTATTTTGATATTCATGGTCATAAAACCATTCATATTTAGTTATTGGAAGATTATTTACTTCAAATATTTGTTTCATAAATACTTTGTCTTGACCTACTACACAGCCATATATATCACTACCTACATATGGTATTCCTACCACATCTAAATATCCTTGTATATTACCATCTTCCATATTATATCCATGTACTATTGGAAATACTATATCAAGTTCATTAATTACTTTTCTAAACAATCCTCTTGTTTGAAGTACATAAGTCCCTTTATTATTATATAAAGTTACTCTTTTAGAATATTTTTTTAGTAACTCAATATCTTTATATGTGCTTATATCTTTTAATAAATTACTAGTATACCACTGCCTATCTTTTGTAATATATATTGGTATAACTTCATACTTTTCATCATCAAAATGATTCATAGCTTGCACCGCTGTTATTATACTAACTTCATGCTCTGTTGTTGGTCCTCCAAATATTACTCCTACTTTTATTTTCATAATTCCTCCTACTCATTAAATATATCTGGCAAATCATTTTCTAGAAGTACAAATATATTTTTATCTTTATCCTTTCTTACTATATTTAAAGCTTCAATTACATCTTTTACTATATAGATATTATCTTCATTCATTTTAGTTTCTAGGAGCCCTTCATATATTGGCTTTGTTTGCTTTTCTCCTACTAATATAACTATATCACAAGATGATTTTATTTGCATACCAAATTCTTTATTAAGTTCATATTCTTTAGTACCCAGTTCTATCATACCAGGAGTTACTACATATCTTTTACCAGGCATAATTTTAAGTGTATCAAGTGCCATTTTAGAACCTACTGGATTAGAATTATATGCATCATCTATATAAGTAATGTTACCTACTTCTTTTAACTCTAAACGGTGTTCTATTTGCTTAATATTAGATACTGCTTGGATCATTTGATTTGTTGATAAATCAAATTCTTTAGCAAGTGCTAGAGATGCTAAAATATTATATACATTAGCATACCCTAAAAGTCTAGTGCTAAAATTATATTCTTGTTTATCTCCTTTGAATATTACATCAAATGACATACCTTTATTTGATGTTTTAATATTCTTAGCGTATACATCGACATTTTTATTATCAATACCTATCCATATTATTTTACACTTGTTATTTAATTTATATTTTAATTGATATTCATCATCACCATTTAAGACCCCGATTCCATCAAAAGGTAAAGATTCAATTAATTCAAACTTGGTTTTTATTATGTTTTCTTTAGAACCAAAACTTTCTAAATGGGCATCACCTATTTTTGTTAATATTCCATACTTAGGTGATACTAAATCACATAATTCCTTTATTTCTCCTTTTTTATATGCTCCCATCTCTGCTATAAATATTTCATCAAACTTAGTTAGATGTTCATTTATAGTGATCATAAGTCCATTAGGAGTATTAAAGTTCTTAGGAGATGGAAGTACATTATATTTAATGCTCAATATCTCATTTAATATATTTTTAGAACTAGTTTTGCCATAACTACCTGTTATTCCTATTACCTTTAAATGACTCATACTCTTTAACTTGTTCTTAGCTTTATATCTAAAATAATAATATACTACCCTTTCAAGTGGGGTATTTACTAATATTGCTAACATTATTATTATATCTATAAACATTATTATTAAGATATATATTAAATAATATGTTGATAAATATAAATAATTATATTTAGTAAAAAAAGTAAATGTTATAAATATTGTAATTAATAATGTAGTTACTATTAATCTTCTTATTCTTGGTGTTACCTTAAGCGGTAATTTTTCAACACTTTTTTTATTTTCTTTATTAAATACTTTATATATAATAAAACATGATATAAAAAAATATATAGTTAATATAAGAACATTACTTAATCTTAATATTGATATTGATAATAATGTTAAGAAAATAAATAATAATGTTATATGATATTCTTTTGGTTTTCTAAGATCTTTTATAAACCATTTAATATATCTTTTATTTCTATTATATAAATTTTGTTGTGCCATATGTAAATGCTTTTTAAGCACCACTATATATAATAAAATATATGTTAATAATGATAAAACAAATGCTATCATATTACCTCCTTATAAAACTATCAATTATACTTATTGTTTGATTTAATCTCTCTAAATACGCATAATGAGTACAATTATCATATGTTATTAATCCAGCATTACTAATTTCTTTTTCTAATATTTTTGCATCTTCAAATGGTACTTCACTATCATGAGTACCATATATTAATACTGTAGGACATTTAATACTCTTAGCATCTTCAAGCAAGTTCTCTGATACAGTATTTACAAGTACTCTTTTCATAACAGGTGATGCTTTCTTATAATCCGTAGAACCTATTTTATTCTTAGCATAATCCTGAAGTAAATTAAGTACTGGTATTTTTTTTAATACTTTTAACACCTTTTGTTTAATACTTTTTTTTCCATTACCTCTAAAAGGTGCAGATAAAAGTATTAACTTATCTATATCGAATAAAGCTGCATACTTAATACCTATTCTACCACCAAAAGAATGACCAATAATAATTGGTTTTTTAATATTTAAATTATTTAATAATTTATTAATAATATTGGCATAATCCTTTATAAATAATGACTCTTTAGGAGTGCTGCTTTTACCAAATCCTGGTAAATCAATATTGATAATTCTAAAGTCTTTTTCAAAAGGTTTGCCTAGCATGTTAATCATTTCAAGATTTTGTCCCCATCCATGAAGAAGTACTACTGCTTTACCTTTTTTATTTCCATAATCAATATAATTAATATTTAAGTTATTAATTCTCATAATGTACCTTCCTATTTTATATATTAATTATACCATTTTTAATAAAAAAAGATAGTAATTATTTACTATCTACTCATATGATGTTCTTCTTCTTGATTATCTGTGAATAATGCCATATCAACTGATGGACCTTGTTCAGGATTAATTCTTTGCTGAATATCTCTTACTTTTGCTCTCATTTTTGTTGCTATTTCTCCTGCTTTTCTTTTTATTTCGTGTATTGGAGCCATTTTTTCTGCTTTTGAAACTGCTTTTTTAAATGCTTCTTGTGCAATAGTAACTATATCAAACTCATCAATACCAAGTTCTTCACACACACCAAATATTGTTTGCTGCACAGCTGTCCTATATCTTTCTGCTTGATTTAAAGAAGTGCTATTTTTATCTACTTCTACGTGTTCTCCCATTACTACTAAATACTCTTTTCCTTGTATTATGCCGCTGTTGCAAGACGGCTTCCAGACCTATCTAAACGCCCTGCAGCATCTCTTAGAAATGATTGATCAAGTTCATCAGGGGGTGTATTTTTAAATGCTGATTGAAGTTCGATATCTTCTACTATAGCTTTATCTACATAATCACTATACATTTGATAAAGAGGTCCGCCTTGTTCTATTTCCGGTTCATACATCTCGTCGGAATAGTAACTCATCTCTCCATGGACTCTTACTATTTCATCATAAGCTTTTTTTGCAAGTTTTCTAAGTGCTTTTTTTGCACTTTTTTCTTCTGTTCTCTGTAAATTCATATTATCTCCTCCTATTTATAATTTAATTATATCAGTTTTATATATATTAATCTAATTATATTATATTATGTTTACGCTTATTTACACTAGCATTAAATTGTATTACTATTTTTTAAATTTATGTCTTATTTCTGGAAACACGCCATTCTTTCCACTCTTGAAGCTGCTGCTACATATACACCATAATCATATCCAATATAATTTCCTTTTTTTAATCTAATTATTCTTTACTAACTAGTTTTACTTCAATTCTTATATTCATTTATGAATTATCTGTGTCTTCCTGCGTTTTGCACATTTATATTATAATGTGTTTCCCCTAATTCTTTTTCTAGTTTCTCTATTTCCAATTTTATTCTTTCAGCTTCAGCTGGATCTTGCTCGATTATGCTCCAATATTCAATTTTTAATCTTGATATTTTTGTTTCAAGATATTTTTTTTCATTATTTAGTATGTGATTCATTTTATCTTTATAATCCATTGTCTGTTCTCCTTTATTATATTATAGCATTAAATAATATATGAAAATTATATTAATATTCTCTATTTACGCTTGTTTACACTTTTTTATTTAAATTATATCATTTTTTATTAAAAAGTATTAACTATTTGTTAATACTTTTTTGTTTTTTTCTACTAAGCACTAATTTTTGAACACATATTGTTTTGAAATGCTCAATGTCATTTTCTATTTGTGTTTTAAGAATATAATTAGTTGGATTTAAATTAATATCTTTTTCTAAATCTATTAGTTCTTGATATGTATATGCTACTTTATCTTTATTTTTTAAATGATATGATAATTTTCTAGTAGTTGGATGATTTAAGTGATAAGCAACATCTTCATTATAATGTACTACTACTGATTTATTTAATGTTGGTTCATTGCAGTATTCATGATCATCAATAACTTCTTCGTTATTTGAAATTACTCTATATTTTTCAATCCATCTATCTATATTCTCTCCTATTGACATGTGTTGGCTACTTTCTGCAAATAGTATTTTATATTCCATTTCCTTTCCATTATAATGTGGAAATAAATACAAACTGTTTAATCTATATTCTCTTTTGCTCATTGTTAATACCTCCCTTACTTAACAACAATAGTAACAAGTTTATCTTGTATAGCTATTTTTTTAATTATTTCTTTGCCCTCAGTTAATTCTTTTATCTTTTCATTTGATAATGCAATTTCTATCATATCTTCTTTGCTAGTTCCTGTTATTACTATTTCTCTTGCTCTTAATTTACCATTTATTTGCACGACCATTTCATAAGTATCATCTTTTATTTTAGTATCATCATATTCTGGCCAAGATTGATCAGTAATTTGACTACTAAATACTATTTCGAATATTTCACTGGTTATATGCGGTGCTAGTGGATTTAATAGTATAAGAAATTGTTTTAACTCTTCTTTGGTTATAAATCCATCGGCTCTAACTTTGTTTAAAAATATCATATATGCAGAAATAGCAGTATTTAATTTTGCATCTTCAATATCTTCAGATATTTTCATAATTAACTTGTTTAATCCTACCTCATGTTCTTTAGATATTTCTTCACCTTTAATTATATCTTGCAAGCTCCATACTTTATTTAAAAAAGAAGCAATTCCATTTATTCCATCAAAAGTCCATGGCGTATCATCTTCAAATCCACCAAGAAAATGCAAATGTAATCGTGCAGTATCTGAACCATATTCATCAATTACTGTAAGTGGAGAAACTCCGTTTGCAGAGCTCTTGCTCATTTTTTTGCCTTCATCATCTAAAATGTTTCCGCTACCCATCTTACGAATAAAAGGATCTCTAGATGGCACTGCACCAATTTCATATAAAAAGTTTTGCCAAAAAAATGCATATAAAACGTGTCTAGTAATATGTTCTTTGCCACCAGTATAAAAGTCAACACTACCCCAATATTTTAATTTTTCCATATCTGCAATTTTTTCATTATTTTTTGGGTCTATATATCTTAACCAATACCAAGAAGATCCTGCCCAATTTGGCATTGTATCTATTTCTCTTTTTGCTTTTCCACCACACTTAGGACAAGAACAATTGACCCAATTTTCTATCTTAGACAAAGGTGAGTCTCCTTTTGTATTTGGCAAGTAATCATCTGTTTCTGGTAAAATAAGTGGTAAATCTTTCTCATCTAAACCAACTGTACCACATTTTTCACAAAAGACAATTGGAAAAGGTTCTCCCCAATATCTTTGTCTATTAAATGACCAATCTTGCATTTTATAATTAATTTGTTTTTCACCAAATTTATTTTTAATTATTTTTTCTGATATCTCTTTTTTTGCTTCTTGAACTTCCATACCAGTAAACTCTTCTGAATTAAGCATTTTACTCTTTACAGATAGATATTCTTTTTTCTCTACTGCTTGTTTGCTGATGTCTCCTTCTATTACTTGAATTATTGGAATATTAAATGCTTTTGCAAATTCATAGTCTCTTTGGTCATGAGCTGGAACTGCCATGACAGCTCCTGTACCATAACTAGCAAGCACAAAATCAGCTGTGTAAACTGGTACTTTAGCACCATTAACTGGATTGATAACATATAATCCATCTAGTTTACAACCAGTTTTATCCTTGATATCAGCCATTCTATCAAATTCACTACGAATAGAAACTCTCTTTTGGTATTCTTGAACTTCATCTATATTTTTAATATCTTCTTTAATACTATCAATTAATTTATGTTCTGGTGCTAACACAACAAACGTAATACCATATACTGTTTCAATACATGTTGTAAATATTTTAATATCACCTAGTTTTTTATCATTATTATTGTATAAATCAAAAGTAAGTTCCATTCCTTCACTTTTACCTATCCAGTTTCTTTGTGCTTCTTTCAGGTTTTCAGCCATTACTATATTATCAACATTATTTAATAATTTTTCAGAATATTCTTGCATTTTTAAAAACCATACATGTCGCTCTTCTTGCACTACATTTGAGTTACAACGATCACATTTACCACCTTGGCTATCTTCATTTGAAAGCACAGTATTACATTTAGGACAAAAATTTACTAATCCTTTTTTCTTATATGCTTTTCCATTTTTAAATAATTGAAGAAAAATCCACTGAGTCCACTTATAATAATTTGGATCGCTGGTAAAAATTGTTCTATCCCAATCAAATGAAAGACCAAGCTTTCTTGATTGACTCATTGCTATTTCCATACCATCATTTACAAATTTTAAGGGGTTTATTCCCTTTTTTATTGCGGCATTTTCTGCTGGCAAACCAAAGGAATCTCCTCCAATAGGGAATAAAACATTATATCCTTTAAATCTTTTATACCTTGCAAGAGCATCTGCTGGAACTGTTCCTTTTAAATGTCCCATGTGTAAACTACCGCTTATATTATAAAATTCATATAAAACATAAAATTTTGGTTTTGTTGGATGAAAATCAATAGCAGTAAAAGTTTTTTCATTCAACCAGTAGTCTTGCCACTTTTTTTCTATTTCTTTAAAATTATACATATTAATCTTCCCTTCTTTTTATAAAAATTGCTACTAGATAATATAAGAGCGATGCTATTGGTAACATAAGTAGGAATGCTGTTACTATTCTAAGCACAATATTATCAATTACAGTTGTTATTACAAATACAAATGCTAAAACAAATGCATCTACAAGACTAGTTAGATTAAGTAATAAATTATATTCATCATTTGATGGATTTAATTTATATTTTCTTATTAAATATCTTATTGTTATTGGTAATTTCTTTTCACTATATTTACTATTTCCTCTAATAATTAAAAAATATGATGTACCATATACAATAAATACTATTATAAAAAACTCTAATAAATAATAAATTATGTTTGTCATAACTCCTCCTAAATTAAAACGCTCTTATACTATGTATAAGGGCGTTATATCGCGGTACCACCTTAATTGTAATTAATATTACATCTTTAACTATTAACGCTAGTAACGTCTTATACTATATAAACTCTCTAAAGTAAGTTCGTAATACCGTTGTTATTAGTTTGCATCTACCACTAACTTTCTATAAACATTAATATTACTAATACTCTTTTTCATCGATTTAATGTTATGTATTATACTATAATTGTCCGACATATTCAAGAAGTTTTATAAATATATTTATATATTTTCTATCTACTCCTTGTTTTTTTAATTTTCTTATTTCTATTCTCTTTTTACTAATTGGTAAATTACCAAACATAATGTTTGCAATATATTCTTTAATATCCGTTTCAATAGGTATATCATAAATAATACTATCTATATCATCATTAATTACTTTGGTTAAACTGGATTCCAATTTATTACCAGTAATATTTACTTTTAGTTCTCCTAAAACACTTACGCTTTTTATTTCTATAACAAAATCATTAATATCAGTATATCCTTTACCAGATACTAAGCCATCATTAATAGTTACTTTAATACTATTAGGCATTTTAGTATTTCTAAATCTTATTTTATAATCTCTTATATTAGGAATAATACCAGTTTTACCTTTTATTGGTTTAATAATTAAATTATAACTATCTTCACTATAATCATATTTAATTGATGTAATTAAGTAATTACCCTCTTTATATAAATTGGTTTTGCCATCATCTTCATATAATTCATAAATATTACTTTCTCCAGGAAATATTTGTATTTCTAATTCTTTTGGTATACCAATATCATTTAAACTGGAAAGAATATTCATTGGAATTATAGCACCACTTTTTGCATATACAGGATAATCTTCATCTTTAAATAAAGATATATATTTTTTGTTACCAATATATTTCTTGCCAGACTCAAATTCATACCATATACCATCTGGTAAATATACTCTTTTTATTACTCTATTTAATAATATATTTTTCTTTTCAGTAATTGGTGCAACTAAAAGTTCTGTACCAAATAAATATTCATTTTCAAATTCTGGTTCATCATATATTTGGGGCATTTTATAATATAAAGGTTTTATTAATGGGCTTCCGAGCAAGTGATATTTATAAGCTTCTGTATAAATATATGGAACAAGTCTATATCTTAATTTGATAGCATCTTTTACTATTTGAAATGTTTGAACACTCCATCTCCATGGCTCTCTTTTATAATATTTACTATTAGGAGCATAAAATCTAAATATTGGGCTAAATACACCAAATTGTGCATATCTTAGATATAATTCTTCTTCTTCGATTCCACCAGAATATCCTCCAATATCATGACTAAACCATGTAAGTCCAATATTTGCACCTGATGATGTAAATACTGGTAAACGTTTAAGAGTATTCCAATTAGTTTTAGTTTTACCTGAGTATAAAACTGGATATCTATGGCTTGCAATATTTGAGTTCTTGCATAATATTAATCCTCTTTTACTACTATTATCATTATTTAAATAATGATAATGACTTAAAGGCCATAATAAATTTTTATTATTACTTATTGTATCAATAAAGAAAAAGTCTACTCCTTTTTCTTGTAAGGGAGTAATAATAAACTTAAAATATGCATCTAAAAATTTGGGATTTAATATACCAAATGGTATTGTTTTATTATCTGGCCAATTTAAATATGCTTTAATATCTTGAAATTTTTCTTCAATTGCAGATATTCCATAATCAGGAGATATTGTTAAACCAAGTTTAATATTGTCATTATCTAATTTTTTAATAAATACTTCTGGGTTAGGAAACAAAGTGTTATTAAATCTAAATGAATTAACAAGTTCATTACCTACTCCATCTTTTCTAATATTCCATTTTCTATCTAGTAATAATACTGAAAGAGGAATTTCTTTTTTCTTAAAATTCTCTACTAGTTTTTGTATTAAAGTCTCATCATATTCATGGTCTCTACACCACCAAAGTCCAAGCGCATATCTTGGTATCATTGGAGGTTTGCCTGTTAATTTAAAATAATCTTGAAGACAATAAGAAAAATCATTTCCATATACAAATACATAAGTATCTATTTGTTTTTCTTTTCGTTCTAAAAACATGCCCTTATCTTCAACAATATAATTAGAAGAATCATCAATTGATGCAAAACCATCTTTTGAATATAATCCTTTTTCAAATTCAATACCTTTTTCTAGATTCTCTAAATTAGTACTAGAACCAAGTAAGTTTTTAACTTCTAAATTACCATAATACCAGTATTTTTCTGTACCTAATAACTCTATTTTTAAATTACTACTTGGTGACAACTTGCTGCCAGAAAAATGCTTTTCTTTTATATAATATAATCTGAAATATTTAGTTTTTATTTCAAGTATACCATTCTCATCTTTTACATTAACCATAAATGGATCAAATTTTCTATTTAATACTAGTGCTGTTTGCCTATCCTCAAATATGCCTTTTGAACTATATTCAAGTCTTACTAGTCTTTCAGTTAATATACTTATTCTATAGTTTTTTCCCTTAAAGATAAAAGATGGATTACAGTATTTATTATCTGCAATAATGTCAAATTTTTCACCTAAATCATACATATAATCACACCCTTTATATTCTAATAATAATAATAACAAAAATAATAGAAATTTACAATCTTAAATTAAAAAAGAAGCATTCGCTTCTATTTAACTACAAATGGTTTACCTTCTGTACCATTACCTGCTGTATATACAGTATCTGATGATAAATATATTACTGGTCTTAATCCCATAGTTTCACTAGCTTCATATTTATCAACTTTATAATATATAAAGTAAACACTAAAACTATCTTCTGCTGCACCAGTTAATGTCCAAGTAGATGAATAATCACCATGTAAGTAATTATAATTTGAACATTGCATTTCTCCAAAATTTTTACATGTTGGATCTATACTTGACCTATAATATTCAGAAATATACATAAGTCCTACTTTCAATTTTGATAACTTACTACATTCTTCACTACCATCAAAATTTGTATTAGCTGTTTTTTTGCCAACACAGAAATCTTTTTCTACTATTTTATTTTTCTTACTAGCATCAAATGTGGTTTTATAATAATCTGTTAATGTATCTTTTACCCTACTAACATTAAAATCATTTATACCATCATCATACTCAGTATCTACATTATATCTATCATCCCAAATATAATCATCCTCTGTTGATGTTGCTTTTATTAATTTTATATCTTTACTAGAATCAATTAACATTATTCTCCAAATCTCATTATTAAATTTAACAAAATTTCTTACTTTATCTCCTTTATATATAAAATCATTACCAATTTGATAAAGTCCATTACCATTTTCATCTTTTTCAGTGTTTTGAACAAGTTCATCTGCTAAGTTTCTTGAAAAATAATTGTCACCACAATTTAAATATGACTCATAAATATAGTCGCTACCTGATTTAGTTGTTTCTACTCTACCAGTACATGTAATATCACTATCTTGTGGGTCTTTTATCTCTTTTATATATTTACCATCGACAAGTGCTGATAAAGATACTTGTACTTTTTCTCCATTTTCATCTGGTAAGCGATTTTCTCTTTCTTTGTAATATTTCTTTGCTGCTGTTACCATACTTTTTTCAAGATTTTCATAACTATTTTTACCTTTTCCTGATGTTAAACCAATTAATACTACTACAAATATTAATAGGCCTACTATTATTCCAATTAAAACAATTTTTTCTCTAATTACTTCTATTACTTTCCCCAAAAAACTCACTCCATTCATATGATATCATTATATATTTTTTTTATAACTTTGTAAACAATTAAAAAAGAAGAATTAACTTCTTTTTAATTGAACTTTAACTTTGGCTTTAAGTGTTTTAGGATTTTTATATCTGCCTTTGATATCATATTTATATGAAATACCAGTTGCATTTTCATCAAAATAAGAATTATTTCTTAAATGCTCAATCCCTGGATCAATTGTACCATGTATATATCTAATATCTATATCTACATCTGAACAATCAAAGTCAGGATATGCTGCTAATACTCCCATTCTAAATTCATCATATTTTTCTTTTCCATAAGCACTACGTATTTGCATTGCTTTTATGCAAATCTCTCTTTTTGACTTTTTTGAGTATTTTACTCCTAAATCAAAAAAATCTACTTCTTCTTTCAAAATTGTCCTCCTATATTGTTTATTTTTGTATATTTTTAAGATTTTTTCTAGTTGTTACACCTCCGTATACTCATATTATTCAGTATATTAACATATACTTAATTTTTCTTTAACAAAAATTGGTGTATCAAGTACCTCAATATTTTTAATATCAAAGCATATCTACCAATCAAATATATTTCACAAATGTATTCTTTTTAGTTCTTTTGTATTTCTAATAAGCTTATTATCTATGAGACTACAATCAACTAATTCACATTTGCATATTATACTACCACAATTTAATTATTTTTGTACACTAAATTTAGTGATTTATCATTAATTTTTTAATTTCTTTCTTATTTTATTTATTAAATAAAGCATATAAAAGTTTACAATTAATGCTCCTACCATTGATATGTATTGATAAATAATTGCACTCTCAAAATAAAGTGGTATACTACTACCTGTAATATTAAAAATTACTAAAAGCAATAATGCTCTAAACAAGCTGTCGGTAGTTTCCTTATCAGAAATTTTGCTACTTTTTATTGCATTGAAAAATATTAAGTAAAATATTATAGTAAGAAATGAAAATATCATATCTAAATATGTACCAAAAACATTTATTTGTTTTGATATTGGACAATCTAAACTTTGGCACTGAAAATTAGAAATTTTTACTAGATATTTATAATATGAAATATCTTGAAGCATAATTACTAATCCAAACAATAGCAAAAATATTGCAATTGGTTTACATTTTTTAAAATCTGGGTATTTAACTTGTAAATTTTTTAGTCCTAATAAAATAAATATAAAACCAATAAAGTTTGGTAGTAAATCAAAACCCTCAAAATTAATGTCTAAAAATATGAATATCAAACCAAATAATATTTTCCCCATTATTAAAATTCCTTTTTTATTTCTTCAATTAAATCATTGTAATTATCATAACTTTTTGTAACATCGTGATCTTTTTCACTAGTGAAATTTCTGATAAACTTAAATTTAAAATCAAAGAATGTAGACATGTCAATAAAGTAATCAGTAATTACTTTTACTACTGGTTCTTGTTCTTTTTCTGTTTCATCTCCTACTGTTATTAAGTATACATTCTTATTTGCCAAGTTCTTATTACCATAATATGAATATAGTCTATCTATTAGATTCTTTGCTATTCCATTTATAAAATCCATATATATTGGACATATAAATACTATATCGTTATATTTATCTAAATTCTCGTATATTTTTTCCATGTCGTCTTTAATAACACAATGCTCTACATAGCCATTTATACATGTTCTACATCCCATACAATATTTTAAATTACAATTATTTAACGCTATAAATGTGTCTTTATCTTCTTTAATATCATTACCAATTTTATAAGAGTTACCTATTCTATTACTAGTACTTATAATTAATTTCATATTAATTTAACCTTTCTAATAATTATCATTAATTTGATTATATCATATAATAAATAAGATTAAATATTATTTTATTTGTTTCTTAATTTTAATAATTTACTTGTTTCTTCCTCAATTAATTTCTTATCATATCTTTCATAAAGAGGAGTAATATTTTGTTTAAGATTAACATCTTCTATTTCACTATATTCCCATTTACTATTACTATTATTTAAATATTCTTCTACTTTTTCAGAAGAAAACGGCAAGAATGGTTTTAATATATTGTTTACATTATATATTATGTTAACACATGTAAATAGTATTTGTTTACATTTTTCAATATCAGTTTTGTATAAATTCCAAGGTTCATTTTCATCAAAATATTTATTTATATATCCTATAAATTCAAATATTTTAACTAAGGCGTCTTTACAATCCCCATTATCTATTAATTTTCCTGATTCTTTATATAATGCAATTAGTTTTGTTTTAATTGACTCATCAACAATACTTTTTGATAATTTACCTTCAAATGATTTATTAATAAATACTAAATTACGATTTACAAAGTTACCCCATTTACCAAGTAATTCTCCATTATGTGAATTTATAAAATCTGTCCATGAAAAATTAGAGTCTTTTCTAACTGGTTCATGGGTTATTAAATAGTATCTTAAACTATCAGCATCATACCTGTCTAAAATATCATTTATTGCAATGTAATTACCTTTACTCTTAGATAATTTTTCTCCCTCAATAGTTAGATATTCATCAGATATTATTTTACCTGGAAGTTTATAATTATCACCCGTTGCAATTAAAAGGGCTGGAAATATTATTGTATGAAATGGAATATTATCTTTAGCATGCACTAAATATATTTTATTATCTCTTCCTTTTTTCCAAAAATCTTCCCAATCTAAATTATTTGCTTCACAATACTTTTTACACGCAGTTACATAACCCCATACATTTTCTGTCCAACCATATATTTTTTTATCTTCATATCCTTTAATTGGTAAGCTTATACCCCAATTAAGCACTCTAGAACAACATCTATCTGGTATTCCTTCTTTTAGATATCTTTGTGTAAAAGATACTGCATTTTCTCTCCAATCATCTTTATGCAGTGTTACTAAATCTAATAAATCTTTTTGAAAATTAGAAAATGAAAAATATAAATTCTTTGTTTTCTTGTAATTTGCTTTACTACCACATATAGCACATTTTGTTTCTTTAACATCTGTTATATTTAGCAGACTTCCACATTTTTCACATTCATCACCTTTAACATCTGCTCCACATTTTGGACATACTCCAATAATATATCTATCAGCCAAGAATAAATTACATTTATCACAATATAATTGTTCTTCTTCTTTTTCATAAATAATTCCTTTTTCATAATATTTTTTAAATTGTGTCTGTACAAATTCTTTATGATAAGGATCATCAGTTCTATTGTATAAATCAAAACTAAAACCTAGTCTCTCAAATGCTCTTGATAAATCAGCGTGTCCTTCATCAACTATTTCTTTTGGCGTTTTTCCTGTTTGTATTGCTTTTACATCGATTGGTGTTCCATGACAATCACTTCCTGATACTAAAGCAACAGTATTACCTTTTAATCTATGATATCTAGCAATTATATCTCCAGATAAACTACTAGCTGCATGACCAAGATGAAGCTCACCATTAGCAAATGGCCAACTTATTCCAATTAATATATTCATATTAACATTTCCTTTCATTAAAAAACCCCTTAGGAAAAACCTAAGAGGTGATGTTATCACTTTACCACTCTATATTTATTAATATATTACTATATTAAACTTAGTAACGTACTTAATACGTCTATGCTATAACAGGCATACCTGTAAAAACTTACTTACTTTCAGTTTCTCACCTTAAGGGCCATGTTCAAAAATAAATACATCCTCTTTTCACCATACAGAGTTCTCTATAATGCTTTTATTTTTTACTTCTTCCTTGCACTGGTTTTATTTGTTTGAATTATATATTAATTTTTAATATTTGTCAATTACTCTAGTATCTTGATATATATAATCTTTACTATTTCTATTTATTTTATCTATTACTCTTTGTTTATCTAAACCTTCAAATATATATGGTTGATAGTCATTAATATATGTTTTTGATGAAATAGATACTGGTATTATTTTTATATCAGTACTCATTACTTTTTTATTTTCTAAATTATAAAATACTTGTAATATAAATGAGTCTTTATCCTTTGGATTACTATTACCCCCAAAAATAAAGTTACCTAAAGAATATATAATTAACTTGTCTTTATATCTTTGAATACCTTGTACAACATGCACATGATGTCCAATTACTATATCTGCTCCATCATCAATTGCTTGTTTACCTAAATTTTCTTGTACATAATTATGTTTATATTGACTTTCCATTCCCCAATGAAATGTTATTATTTTAATATCTACTTTTTCTTGAATAAAATAATCTAATGCTTTTTTTACATCAGCACTTGTATGTTGCATCTGACCTATTCTAGTAAATCCTGCTATACCAATTTTAATTCCTTTTATTTCCTTTATTATATATTTTTCATATCCATAATAATCAATACTTGCATTTATTAAATTATTTTTAGTATCGGTATATCCTTGTTCTAAATAATCTTTTATATGATTATTTGCAAGATTTACTACTTCTATATCTCCTTCTTTTAAAATGTTTGTATACCCAGGATCTCCCTTAAAATTAAATGTAGTTGTATTTTTTATCTTTGCTGTTGTTAGTGTTGTTTCTAAATTAATAATGGATAAATCATCATTTTCAAATATACTTTTCACATTTCTAAAAAAATAAGAATAATCTCCATTATTTTTAGAAAAGACATCATTTAAACTGTTTTTATAACCAAAATTATCATCATTACCAAGTGTGCAATCTCCTGCAAAACTCAAGGTAATTTTTTCTGTTATTTTTTGTGTTGTAGTTTCTTTTTTTGTCGTTTTTTGTGTTTTTTCTTCTTTTTTTGTATAAAAATTGTTATATAAAAAAAGCAAAAATAATAGTAATAAAAGTACTATTGTTAATATAATAACAAGCTTTTTTATATAACTTTCTTTCATTTTAAACCTCTAAATAATTAACTATATTTATTGCTGCAATAGTTCCATCGTTAACTGCCGTTGTTAGCTGTCTTACCTTTTTAACACAACAATCTCCTGCAGCATAAATACCATCTATATTTGTTTTTTGATTTTCATCAGTAATTATATATCCATATTTATCTATATTAATTAGCTCTTTACATATGCTTGTTTGTGGTATTTGACCAATTGCTATAAATAAGCCTTCTATTTTTATAGTATGTTCATTATTTATTTCTATACTATTTAGTTCTTTTTCTCCATTTATTTTAGTTACTTTACTATTAAAATATGTTTCTACATTACCCTTAGATTTTATTGAATCAGATAATACTTTTTCACAAGTAACATATTCTAAATCTTGTATTATATAAACCTTCTTACATATATTAGATAGTAATATTGCATATTGTATAGCAGTATTACCTCCTCCTACTATCGCTACATCTTTATCTTTATAAAATGCACCATCACAAAGCGCACAATATGAAATACCAGAACCTTCTAAATTCTCTTCGTTTTTAAGTCCTAGTTTTCTATGCTGAGTACCACTGGCAATAACTATACTTTTTCCTTCATAAGTATTACCTTCTGTTATTACTTTTTTTATATTGCCATCTTTTATTTTAATAACCGTATCAAGTTCTACTTCTCCCCCTAAGTTTATTACTTGCTCATAAAAATTA
>CAYNHX010000008.1:0-19889 GCA_964397275.1 uncultured Muribaculaceae bacterium
CAAGGTGAAAGAACAATGGCTGCAGATAATAAAACTTTAGGAAGATTTCAACTTACAAATATTCCACCAGCACCAAGAGGAGTTCCTCAAATTGAAGTTACATTTGATATTGATGCTAATGGTATAGTTAATGTTAAAGCAAAAGACTTAGGTACTAATAAAGAACAATCAATTACAATTACAGCATCTACTAATTTATCTGATGCAGAAATTGATAAAATGGTTAAGGAAGCAGAAGCTAATAAAGAAGCAGATTTAAAGAGAAAAGAAGAAGCAGAAGTATTAAATGAATCTGAACAAATAATATTTTCAACTGAAAAAGCAATTAAAGATTTAGGAGATAAGGTTGATGAAAATGATAAGAAAGAAGCAGAAGATTTAATTGCAGAACTTCGTAAAGAACTAGAAACAAAAGATATTGAAAAAATAAAAGTAGCAAAGGATAAATTGCAGGAAAAAGCAATGGCACTCGGTGCTAAAGTATATGAAGAAATAAATAAAAAACAACAAGAAGAAAGTAACACTACTGAAGATAAAAAAGAAGAACCAAATGTAGTTGATGCCGAATACGAAGAAAAAGAATAATAATTATAAAGTTCTAGATATCTAGAACTTTATATCATGAAAGGAACAACATAATGGCAAAAAAAGATTATTATGATACCTTAGGTGTAAGCAAAAATGCCAGTGAAGCAGAAATAAAAAGTGCTTTTAGAAAACTTGCAAAGAAATATCATCCAGATGTATCTAAAGAAGCAAATGCATCTGATAAATTTAAAGAAGCTCAAGAAGCATATGATGTTTTATCTGATTCAAATAAAAGAAAACAATATGATCAATTTGGTCATTCAGCTTTTGATAATCAAGGTGGAGGATTTTCTTCACAAGGTTTTGGAGGTTTCTCACAAGGATTTGGTGATTTTGACTATCAAGATATTTTTAGTAATATATTTGAGACTTTTGGTTTTTCATCTAAAGAATCAGGAAGAAGAAGCCATGCACAAAAGGGAGAAGATATTAATTTAATATTGGAGCTTTCTTTTGAAGAAGCAGCTTTTGGTACTGAAGCAAAAATAAAAGTAGATACAATTGATAACTGTAACATATGCAGTGGTAAGGGTGGCACAGGTATTAAAACATGCGAATATTGTCATGGAGCTGGTGTTATTAATAAAGAACAAAGAAGTATTTTAGGTACTTATGTTACTAGAACTACTTGTCCAAAGTGTAATGGTACTGGTGAAACATATAGTAAAGTATGTACTAATTGTAATGGTAAAGGAAAAATTAAAACTAAAAAAGATTTAGTAATAAATATACCAAAAGGTGCTGATAATGGGGATCACATGAGAGTAGCAGGTAAAGGTATGGCTGGTGAAAATGGAGGCCCTAATGGAGATATTTATATTGAAATCAGGGTAAAACCTCATCAAATATTTACAAGAAAAGATGAAGATATTTTTCTTACTTTACCACTTACGGTAACAGAAGCAGTACTTGGGTGTAAAAAAGAAATACCAACACTATTTGGTAATGTAATAATTAATATACCATCTGGTTCTCAAACAGGGGATAAACATAGAATAAAAGATAAAGGATTATCAAAACCAAGATCAAATATAATCGGAGACATGTATGTTATTTTAAAAGTAATAATACCAAATAAATTAGATAGAAAACAAAGAGTATTATTTGATGAACTATCTTATACAAATTTAAAAACAAATGAATTTGATAAAATAGATAGATATATTAAAAGGTCATAATAGACCTTTTTTTATTTGAATTTTATGTTATACTTATTGTAGGAGCTTTAAAATATGGATAATATAAAAAGATATGAAACAGATGTTAATACAGGTTTGTCTTTTAATGAAGTAACAAGTAGATTAGAAAAAAATTTGGCAAATTATGATACAAGTATTAAAACTAAAAGTACAAAAACAATAGTACTTACTAATATTTTTACTTTGTTTAATATGTTAAATGTATTTTTAGGCTTTTTAGTTATATTGTCTGGATCATATAAAAACTTACTTTTTTTAGGTACTGCATTTTTAAATACTTTAATAAGTATTATACAGGAAATAAGAACAAAAAAAGCGCTTGATAAAATATCATTAATACTAAGCAATAAAGTTAGAGTTTTAAGGAGCGGTAATGAATTATTAATAGATATTAATGAGGTTGTATTAGATGATATAGTAATAGGTAAATTGGGTGATCAAATAATTGTAGACTCATATTTAGTAGAGGGATCTTGCGAGGTAAATGAAGCACTTATAACAGGGGAAGCAAATACTATTATAAAGAAAAAAGGTGACTTTTTACTATCTGGTAGTTATATAGTATCAGGTGCTTGTAAAATGAGAGTACACAATATTGGTGATAGTAATTATACAGCAGTTATATCTAAAGGAGCAGGAGAAATAAAAGCAAAGAAATCTGAAATAATTAGATCTTTAAATAGGATTATTAAATGGATATCAATTGCAATAATACCAATAGGTATATTACTTTTTATTAATCAGTTGGGAATAAATAATAATAACTTTAATATTTCTATATTAAATACTGTTGGTGCATTAATTGGAATGATCCCAGAGGGATTAATACTTTTAACTAGTACAGTACTAGCAATTAGTATTGTAAAATTAATTAAATATAATGTACTTGTTAGAAAGTTATATAGTATAGAAAATTTAGCAAGAGTAGATGTAATATGTCTTGATAAAACAGGTACTTTAACAACAGCAGATATGTCATTAAAAGATGTAATACCAATAAACAGTAATAAAGAAGAAATTGATGAGATTATGTTAGCACTAAGTACTGTATTAAATGATAATAATGCTACATATAAAGCAATTAATAAAGTATATGGTAATACATCAAATTGGAAGGCAAAAAAGATATTTTCTTTTTCCTCTGATAAAAAGTTTTCTGGTGCAATATTTGAGGACGGTAGTGAATATTATATGGGAGCTCCAGAATTTATACTGGAAGATGAATATAAAAAACATATTAAAATTATTGCAAAATATGCAAACGAAAATAGAGTTTTAGCATTAATAAAAAAAGATAAATCTAGTAATATAACACTATTAGCACTTCTTATTATTAATGATAATATACGAAATAATGCTAAAGAGATAATTAATTATTTTAAAAGACAAGAAGTAGCAGTTGTAATAATATCAGGAGACAGTTTAACTACAATATTTAGAATAACTAAAGATATTGGTATGGATATTAAAGATGCAATAGATGTTAGTAGTGAAGAAATAGATTATGACAATATTGATAAATACAATATATTTGCAAGAGTAACTCCAGATGTAAAAAGAAAAATAATATCTAAATTAAAAGAAAAAGGGCACACAGTAGCTATGATTGGTGATGGTGTTAATGATGTACTCGCACTAAAAGAAGCAGATTGTAGTATAGCAATTAATGAGGGTAGTGACGCAGCTAGAAATGTATCTGACCTAGTACTTATGAATTCAGATTTTATATCTCTTCCTAAAGTAGTACAAGAAGGAAGAAGAACAATAAATAATATAGAACGTTCTGCATCATTATTTTTATCAAAAACAATATATTCAATAATACTTGCAATACTATTTATATTTATAAAATACAATTATCCATTTGCACCAATACAATTCTCATTAATAAATCTAATTGTAATTGGATTACCAGCATTTGTACTTGCACTAGAACCTAATAGTGATATTGTAAAAGGCAGATTCTTAATGAATGTATTAAGAAGATCTATACCATGTGGTATAACAATAATTATCAGTGTACTATTAATAAGTATTATTGCTATAATATTTAATATAAATAGAGAAGTTACATCAACAATAGCAGTATTTACAACAATATATATTGGACTAAATCTAATATATAAAATTAGTACACCATTTAATAAAAGCAGATATATATTGTTCTATTCATTAGTTTCATTATTCATAATATTATTTGTATTCTTTAATAAGTTTTACTCACTAAAAGTACTTGGAATTATACACACAATATTATGTGGTTTAATAATAGTAATAGCAATGTACATATTTAACTTTATAACCAAATTGGTGGATAAAATTAATTTCAATAAATTATTATATAAAAAGAAAAAAGCAAGATAACTTGCTTTTATTTTTCATTTAAATCAACATTTTCTTGTTCAATATATTCTTTAAAAGTATTAATAAATACTTCTTTTTCTTTTTTAACAACATCTGGGTAAACACTTTGACAATTAACAACAGCTTTATAAAAGTGTTTAAACGTAACATATTCACTATTATCAAATTTAGCATATGAAAATGCTTTAGAAAGTAGTGATAATGCATTATCAGGATATCTAGAACCTAATTCATATATTCTTTTGTATTCAGATGTCATATTAACAATAAATTTCATAATATTTTCTATAATAAATTTTGAATATGCAAGTTTTACACCAGTTTGTTTTTCTATTTTTGGATAAGATCCCATTAATATTTTTACTGTTGTTTCTTGAGAAGGCTCTGAAATTTCTACTTTTTCAAATCTTCTTAAGAACGCTTTATCAGAAATTAAATATCTATTATATTCATCAGTAGTTGTTGCTCCAACTATCTTAATTTTACCTCTATCAAGACCTGGTTTTAACATATTTATAAAATCAACACCACCTTCTTTTTTAGAAGCAGTAACAAGAGTATGAATTTCATCAATAAATAATATAATGTTTTCTTTATCTTTTATTTCATTTAATAAAAGTTGTAATTTTAACTCTTGATTACCTTCATTTGTTGCAGTACCAAGTAAAGAAGATGTGTTTATTTTAATAATTTCAAAATCTTTAATAGCTTCTGGTACCTCATGTTTTTTAATCTTATAACTAATACCCTCAATGATTGCAGTTTTACCAATACCAGCTTTACCAATTAATATTGCTGATTTTTCGGGAGTAAGAAGTATTAATAATGTTTTTTCAATTTCTGCTTCTCTTGCAATAGCAGGATTAGTAACATATTCTTTTTTAGTTAAATTTTCTCCATATGTCTCTAATATATTAAGTTTTTCTTCATTCATTTTATCACCCTTATACAATTATACACTTATTATAACATGTAATTTTATTTTAATAAATATTATTATTTTATGATAAAATAATTTTGGGTGATAAAAATGCAAAGATATTTTGGAGTAAATAAAAACTTGGAACTTTCTTCTAATGATTATAATCATATATCGAAAGTAATGAGAATGAAAAAAGAAGATAAAGTAGAGATTGTTTTTGAAAACTATATATATTTATGTAATATAGTAAATATTGACTCAAAAAAAGTATATACTGAAGTTATAAGTAAAACAAAAATAATTGAAGATAGTATTAAAGTACATTTAATTATTCCACTTTTAAAAGAACAAAAAATGGATATTATCTTTCAAAAAGCAACAGAGTTAGGTGTAAATGAGTTTACACCAATAAATATAGAAAGATCTTTAATAAAAAATACAAATGATAATAAATATAAAAGATGGAATATCATATGTAAAGAGGCAAGTGAACAATCAAAAAGAGGGAAAATACCTAAAATAAATGATATAATAAATATTCAAGATATAAAGAATATTAATGCAGATATTAAATTATTATGTACTACTAACGAAAAAGCAAATAATATTAAAAAAGTACTTCAAAATAAAATTAGTTATGATAAAATAGTAGTTATAACAGGTCCTGAAGGTGGTTTCACAAATAATGAAGAACAAATACTATTAGATAATGGTTTTATACCAGTTTCATTTGGTAACCAAATATTAAGGGCAGAAACTGCTCCAATATATATAATGTCAATATTAAAATATGAATATTCGAGGTGAAATTATGACTAAACTATTTGCAGATATAACACAGATGTTTAATGAGTTTTATATTAGTTTAAATACTAAGGGACAGTTTGTATTTGTAGTTATGATATTTTTATTAATAGTGTTATTTAGTCTTTTAGCTTTTACTTCTATTATCACATATTTTGAAAGAAAAACAGGTACTAGTAAAGCAATTAAAAATCTAAAACTTAAAAAAGAAGAAAAAGATAAAAATAAAGTTATTAAACAAGAAGTAGATAATGGTACTTTAACAAAGAATATATATGAAGAGATATCAAAAGTGGTAGAAAATAAAAAAAATATTGAATTAACTGATTTTGAGGAAGAACAAGAAAATGAAGCAATAATATCATATGAAGAATTAAAAAATAATTATAGTAATATTGAGTTTGTTGATGATGAATCCATTTATGACAATATAGTACTTAATAATTTTGAAAAAAAGAAATTTAAAGTCTCAGAAGTTATCTCACCAATATTCGGTACAGTGAAATTTGATCAAGGTAAATCAAAAGAAAATAATAATGAAAATATATAAAAGCTTATGCTTTTTTATTTTTAGGAGATATAATGAATAATTATATAAAAGGAACTTTAAAAAAAATTATATTTAGAGCGGAAACAGGGTTTTCTGTAATTAATATAAATATTAATGACATTACATATAATGATTATAAAGATTATTCTGAAATAATAATTGTAGGTAATTTTCATGATGTTTTAGAGAATGAAGAATATGTATTTTATGGTGAATTTATAGAAAGCATAAAATATGGTCTTCAATATAAAGTAGAAAAATATGAAAAGATAATGCCAACTAGTGAGGAAGGACTAGTACTTTTCTTATCAAGTGGTATTTTTGATAAAGTAGGCGAAAAAACAGCCAGATCAATAGTAAATGTATTGGGTGATAATTGCCTTGATATAATTATAAACGACTATGAGAAGCTTCTTTTGGTACCTAAAATGACTAATCAAAAAGCATTAGTAATAAAGAATAGTTTGCTTAAATATAATGAAAGTTATAATACAGTAATATATTTAGTAAATAAAGGCTTTAGTATGAATGATGCTTTAAGAATATATGAAATATATAAAGATAATAGTATTAAAATAGTTGAAGATAATATATATCAAATTATTGATGAAGTAATAAATATTGGGTTTAAAAAAGTAGATACAGTAAGAGACAGTTTTAATATTGATATATATGATGAAAGAAGACTTTTGGCACTTCTTATATATATACAAAAAGAATTAACATTTAGAACTGGTGATACATATTTATATAAAGAAGAAATATTTAAATATTATAGTAATGAACTTAGTAACAATATAAGCTACGAGTATTTTGAAGATTTATTAAATAAACTAGATAATAACAAGAAAATAGTATTAATTGATAATAAGTGTATTTTATATAGTTATTATTATTCAGAAAATAACATATCAAATTATTTGAATCATTTATGTGATAAAAAAGATAATAAAATCACTAATATTAATCAAAAGATACTAAAAATTGAATATGATAATGATATTACCTATAATAATGAACAAAAAGAGGGGATAAAAAAAGCAGTTATTAAAAATTTTTCAATAATTACTGGAGGACCAGGAACTGGTAAAACAAAAATAATTGATGCAATAATTAGTTTATATAATAGTATTAATAATGCAAATAAATCAGATTTAATACTTCTTGCTCCCACAGGAAGAGCAGCAAAAAAAATGGCTGAAGCATGTAATTATCCAGCATCAACTATTCATAGATATTTAAAGTGGGATAAAGATACTAATATATTTGGATATAATAAAAATAATAAAGTAGATGCAAAATTTTTAATTATTGATGAGGTTAGTATGATTGATGCTGCTTTATTTAGCAACTTAATAGATGCATTACATAAAGATGTAAAAATAGTATTAATTGGAGATATAGACCAGTTAGAAAGCGTTTCTCCTGGTTCAGTATTAAAAGATCTAATTGAAAGTAATTTGTTTTCTGTTACATATTTAAAAGAAATATATAGACAAAAAGAAGATTCTTTTATTCTTGATTTAGCATATTATATTAAAAATAATGATAGTTATATAAATATAGATACAAAAAAAGAAGATTATATTTTTATAAAATCGAGTAGTTATAATATCAAACAAGAATTAGAAAAAGTAATTAAAGATAATATCGATGAGGATATAAAAGATGTACAAATTATAGCACCCCAATACAAAGGTAATAATGGAATTGATGAATTTAATAAGCTATTTCAAAATTTATTAAATCCAAAGGATAAAAATAAAAAAGAAATAAAAAATGGAAGTATAATATATAGAGAAAAAGACAAAATATTGCAGTTAGAAAACATGCCTGATTATAATGTATTTAATGGCGATATTGGGATAATAACAAATATAGATAATAATGAAATAACTGTTGATTTTGAAGGTAATGTAGTTAAATATAAACCTAATGATTATAAAGCAATAACGCATGGTTATGTTATTAGTTCTCACAAAGCACAAGGAAGTGAATTTAAAATAGTAATACTTCCAATATTATTTGATTATAAAAACATGTTATATAAAAAAATAATATATACATCTGTAACAAGAGCAAAAGAAATGTTGTATATAATTGGAGATACAAACGCATTTATTTATGGAATAAATAATAGTAATTGCTATATAAGAAAGACAAGATTAAAAGAAGTTTTACTAAATAAATAAATTGATAATATATCTTAATATGTTATAATAAAATAGAGGTGCAGCATGAATAAACTAGATTATAAAAAATTAAATGATTTAATAAAATTAGGTAATAAAATATTAAAAATACTTTATATTTTAGTTTTAATACTTGGTATTTGGTTAATATCAATGACTTGGGAATTGTGGAATGTTTCTAAATTTCTAATTTTAATTTTAAAACTGCTTTCTCCACTTTTAATAGGATTTTTAATCGCTTATTTTTTTAATCCAATAGTAACTAAATTTGAGAAAAAAGGCTTAAATAGAATGCTTGTAGCTACAATTTTATATTTAATATTATCAATAATAATATTTTTATTTTTTAAATATTTTTCGCCAGTATTTATAAATCAATTAGGGGATATTGTTAAAAATTTCCCTAATATTGGTAACTTGCTAAAAGATATAATTAATAAAGTTTTTGATATATTTAAAAATACAGGTATTAATACTCATGATATTAAGATAGATATATTTAAAAAGATTAGTACATATTTTATTAATTCTAATTTAGATATATTCAATAACTTTATGTTATTTATTACAAGGATATTTTCTGGAATAGGAATAGTAATTATTGGAATGATTATTGGGTTTTATTTACTAATTGATTATAAAAACACGATAATATTAGTAAAAAACTTTATTCCTAGAAAACAAAGAGATAATATTAGTTTATTAGCAGAAAGAATTGGTAGTTCACTGGTTTCTTATATAAATGGTACATTTATAATATTTATGATAGTGCTTGTAGTAAGCATAATAGCGTTTTATTGTATTAAATTAGATGGTGCAGTTGTACTTAGCTTATTTTATTCAATAGCAAGTACAATACCTTATTTGGGATCATATATTGGTGGGATTCCAATTATAATTATTGGATTTTCTCATAGCTTTCAAGCTGGTATTTTAACATTTGTTGCTGTTGTAACAATACAAGTTTTATTAACATATGTAATAAATCCTGTTATTATGAATAAGAAAGAAAAAATTCATCCAGTAGGATTAATACTTGGACTGATAATACTAGGTTATTTTTTTGGAATAGTAGGAATATTAATAGCGGCACCATTTATATTAATTATAAAATTATTAATTAACTATTTTGATGAAAATTATGAAATAAAGAATTATAATATAGAAAGTAAAGATAAAAAGTAAGGAGAAAATATGAAAAAGATGTCTAGTAATGAAATTAGAAAAATGTTTTTAGATTACTTTAAAGCTAAAGATCATTTTATATTGGAAAGTGCATCATTAATACCAAGTGATGATAGGTCTTTATTGTGGAATAACGCGGGAATAACGCCTCTTAAAAAATATTTTGATGGAAGAGAAACGCCACCATATAAAAGACTTGTAAATGTTCAAAAATGTATTAGAACTAATGATATTGAAAATGTTGGAAAAACAGCTAGACATCATACTTTTTTTGAAATGTTAGGTAATTTTTCAATTGGAGATTATTTTAAAAAAGAAGCAATAGGAATGGCTTTAGAATTATTAACTAGTTCTAAGTATTTTGATTTAGATATAAACAAACTTTATATTACAGTACATACAAAAGATGAAGAAGCAAAAAATATATGGATATCTTTAGGAATAAAAGAAAATCATATTATTAAATTTGACAGTAATTTTTGGCAAATAGGGCAAGGGCCAAGTGGATTTGATTCAGAAATAATGTATGATAGGGGTAAGGAATATGATCCTAAAAATATTGGTATAAAATTACTAACTAATGAAATTGAAAATGATAGATATGTTGAAATTTGGAATATAGTATTTAGTCAATATAATTATAAACCCGGAGTAGAATTAGATAAATTAGAGGAATTACCAAATAAAAATATTGATACAGGTTTAGGTCTTGAAAGATTAGTATCTATAATACAAAATACTAAAACAAATTATGAAACAGATCTATTTATGCCTATAATTAATGAAATACAAAAACATATAAATAAAAAATATGAGGATAATTCTTTTGAATTTAAGGTTATTGCAGATCATATTAGAACACTTGTTTTTGCTCTTTCAGATAATGCGTTATTTTCTAATGAAGGAAGAGGTTATGTATTAAGAAGAGTATTAAGAAGAGCAAGTAGATGTGGTAAGAATATTGGATTTAAAGAACCATTTTTATATAAATTAGTAGATATTGTAGTAGAAAATATGAAAGATATATATCCAGAAATTGTTACTAATAATGATAAGATTAAAGATTTAATTAAAAAAGAAGAAACAATGTTTTTAAAAACACTTACTAGTGGAGAAAAAAAATTACAATCTTATATTGAAAATAAAAAAATAAGTGGTGAAGAAATATTTAAGCTTTATGATACATATGGATTTCCTTATGAGCTCACAGAAGAAATATTAAAAGAAAATGGTATTTATATTGATAAGGAAGAATTTGATAAATATATGTCTATGCAAAAAGAATTATCAAGAAAAAATAACAAAGATAATGAAAGTATGAATCAGCAAAGTGAAATTATTAATTTTAAAGAAAAAAGTATCTTTGTTGGATATTCAAAAACAAAAATTAAAGCAAAAGTTATATGTATAATAAGCAATAATAAAATTGTTAATGAATTATCTAAAGAAGGATATGTAATTCTTGATAAAACACCATTTTATGCAACGTTAGGTGGTCAAATATGTGACACTGGTATTATTTATAATAAAAGTGTATATGCTGATGTGCTTGATATAGAAAAGTCATTAAATGATCAAAATATACATAAAGTATATGTTAAAAAAGGAGTTATTAAACTAGGAACAATAATAACTGCTAAAATAGACAATAATAGAAGAAAAAATATTAGTATCAATCATACAGCTACTCATTTGCTTAATAAAGCATTAAAACAAGTATTAAGTAGTGATATAAAACAAGCTGGAAGTAGTATTGACGATAAAAAACTAAGATTTGATTTTAATTATCCAAAAGACATAAGTGATAATGAGCTTATTGAAGTGGAAAATATTGTAAATAATTATATTAATAAAAAACACAAGATAGACATTAAAAATATGAAGTTAAATGATGCAATAAATCTAGGAGCAAGTGCAATATTTACAGAAAAATACAAAGAAGATGTAAGAGTAGTAAAAGTTGATGACTCAAGTGAGCTTTGTGGTGGTACCCATATTAAAAATACAAAAGAAATACGAAAATTTGCAATAATAAGTTGTGAATCTAAAGGATTAAATATATATAGAATTGAAGCAGTAACAAAAGATAATATTTATAACGAGGCATTTAAAGCAATTAAGCCATATAATGATGATATGAAACTATTACTAATAAAAGCAAAAAAAACAATAGAAACTGCAGCAAATAAGGGTATTATACTTAATGTTGATTTAAATATATCAAATGAAAGACCAGATAGTTATAAAGATATTGTAGAAAATAAAATAGAGTTAGTAAATTTAAAACAAGCAGTACAGGATTTAGAAAAAAGATATAATGATAAATTAATTGAATATGAAATATCTAAAGCAAATAAATTATTAAAAGATGTATATGAAACAAAATATGGCAGTGTACTAATTTCTAAAACACAAGATATTTCTGTAAATATTTTAAAGTCAATTATTGATAATTTGCTAAATAACTTTGAAAATGGAATCATATTTATAATAAATATTAGTGATAATAAAAACATAAACATTATTGGTAAAAAAAGGGAAGCATATAAAAAAGATATTAATATTGGTAATATAGTAAAAATTGTAAGTAATATGATTGATGGTAATGGTGGAGGAAATGCTTTATTTGGTCAAGGTGGAGGCACAAATACCCAAAATATTAATAAAGTAATTGATTATATCAAAAAGGAAGTAGAGTAAAGAGGAAAAATGAAAAAAGGCGAAAAAAGAAAATTTAAATTAGTAATAAAGATATTAATATTAATAATAGTATTTGTATTAACAGCATTATTAAGTATATTTTTAGCATACAAAATATTATTAATGCCTGTTAGTAATAACAATAAAATAATAAATTTTGAAATACAAAAAGGTGATACAGTATATGGAGTTGGTAATAAATTAAAACAATCAAATTTAATTAAAAATATATATGCATACAAATTATATGTTAAATTGCATAATATTAATGATTTAAAATATGGAAGTTTTTCCTTAAATAAATCAATGGGAGTAAAGGAAATATTAAAAACACTAAGTACATATGGAAAAACAAAGGATATAGTTATAACATTTCATGAGGGTAAGAATATAAAACAAATAGCAAAAATAGTAGAAAGCAAAACTAATAATTCAAGTACTGATTTTTTAAATAAAGTTAGTGATAAAGAATATATAAAAGATTTAATGACAAAATATAGTTTTTTAAAGAATGTAATACTAGATAAAAATATATATTATCCACTTGAAGGTTACTTATTTCCAGAAACATATAATTTTAAAGATAAAGATGTAAAAGTAGAAATTATTATTGAAACAATGCTATCTCAAACTGAAAAAGTATTAAATAAATATAAAAAAGAAATTGATAATACTAAGTTTTCAATTCACGAAATACTTACTTTAGCTTCAGTAATTGAGTTAGAAGGAGTAACATTAGAAGATAGAAAATCAATATCAAGTGTATTTATTAACAGACTAAATAATAATATGCCTCTGGGTAGTAATGTGACAACATATTATGCAGCAAAAGTTGATATGGCACAGAGAGATTTAAAAATATATGAAATAAATATGAATAGTCCATATAATACAATGATTCAAAACATGAGTGGCAAATTGCCAATAGGACCAGTTGATAATCCAAGTGAGTCATCAATAATTGCGGCACTAAATCCAAATACAACAGATTATTTTTATTTTGTATCAGATAAAAAAAGAAAAGTTTATTTTGCAAAAAATTATAGTGAACATATTAAGTTAATTAATAAATTAAAGTCAGAAAATCTATGGTATGAGTGGTAGTCATTCTTGATTTTTAACGTTTATAGTGCTAAAATAAATAATAGAAAGAGGTGATATTATATGCCGTCTGCTACATATTTATTTAATCTTGATAATATAAGTGATGCTTATGCACTTGAAATATTTAAAGAAGTGTACAAAATATTAGAAGAAAGAGGATATAATCCGGTAAATCAATTAGTTGGTTATTTAACAAGTGGTGATCCTGGATACATATCAAATTATAAAGAAGCTAGAAATAAAATTGTTAAAATAGATAGAAGTAAAATACTTGAAATATTAATTAAAGAGTATATGAAAATATGAGAAAATTAGGTCTAGATTTTGGTAGTAAAACACTTGGAATAGCAGTTAGTGATTTAACTAATACAATTGCAACAAGTTTATATACTATTAGATATGAAAGTATCGATGATATATTTTTAAAGCTAAAAACACTAATAAATGAGTATAGTATAGATACTTTTGTGCTAGGATATCCAAAGAATATGAATAACACAATAGGAGAATCAGCAAAAAAAGTAGAAGAATTTAAAAATATATTAGAAGAAAAGTTTAATATTAAAGTAATATTACAAGATGAGAGATTAACATCTGTGATTGCAAATAATGTGTTAATAAACGCAGATGTCTCTAGAAAAAAAAGAAAGCAAGCAGTTGATAAACTTGCAGCAACAATAATATTACAAAACTATTTAGATATGGAAAAAAGAAAGGGATAATATGGAAAAAGAAGAATTAAAGTTTAAAGTAGTTGATGATAATGGAAGAGAAAAAGAGTATGAAAAATTATTTTCATTTGAATCAGATAAAACAAATAAAAATTATATAGTGTACACAGATAATGAAATTGATGAAGATGGGAATACCAAAGTATATGCATCAATATATAATCCAAAAGAAGAAGTACAATCTTTTCAAGCAATTGAAACAGAAGAAGAATGGAAGATTATTGAGGGCATATTAAAATCATTAACTGATGGAGAAGATAAATAATTATATTATTAGAAAAGGTGTGTTATGTTTAGAAGTATTATTTTAACTGATATTGAACATTATGCTGATAAAAAAGGTATTCCTATAATGGAAAAAGAAGGTATACTTTTTTTAAAAGAATTTATTAAATTAAATAGGATTAAAAATGTACTAGAAATTGGTAGTGCAATTGGTTACTCTGCAATAAATATGGCACTTGCAAGTGATGAAGTTTGTATTACTACAATAGAAAAAGATAATATTAGATATATGGAAGCATTAAAAAATATTAAAAAAATGGGATTAGATAAAAAAATAAATCTAATTTTATTTGATGCACTAAAATTTAATACAAATGATGAATATGATTTAATATTTATAGATGCTTCTAAGAAAAAATATATAGAGTTCTTTGAAAAATTTTCAAAAAATTTAAGTAAAAAAGGAGTAATAATATCTGATAATATTAAATTTCATAATTTAGTGAATGCTAACAAAGATGATATGAGTAAGAATGTTAGAGGTATAGTAACAAGTATTGAAAAATATATAGAATTTTTAAAAAATAATAAGGAATTTAAAACAGAGTTTTATGATATAGGCGATGGTATAGCAGTATCAAAAAGGAAAAAAAATGAAAAATAATATTTTATTAACGGTAAATAGTGATTCTGATTTTAATTATGATGTCTATGGATATATAATAGGTATTGATAGTTTAAGTGTTAATTTTAGCAAGTATTTTAATGTTAGTGATATTATTAATATATTAAACAAAATTAATAATAAAAAGTTATTTATAAGCTTAAATAGGCTTATTTTTAATAATGATTTAAATAAAATAGAAGAGTTACTAGTTTCTATATCCAAGTATAATATTGCTGGTATATTTATATCTGATGTTGGGATTATTAATATAATAAAAAGATTAAAACTTAATATTAAAATTATTCTTAATCAAGATAATTTAATTACAAATTATAAAACTATTAATTGGTATAAAAATAGAAACATTAATGACATTGTTATTTCTAATGAGATAACATATAAAGATATAAATATTATCAGAAAAAGTGCAGATACAATATTATATAAAAAGATTTTTGGTTATATAAAGCTTTCAACATCAAAAAGAAAATTTATAACTAGCTATTTTGAAAATTTTAATATTAAATCAGATATTAAAAAAGCCTATATTAAAAATACTAACAAATACATAATATTGGAAGACTATTTTGGAACTTATATATTTAGTGATAAAGTAATGTTTTTAAATAATGAATTAAATTATTTTTCATGTAATTACTATATAATTGATACGTTTTTAATAAATAATAATTTAAGCACACTAATTATTAATTATTATAATAGTAATTTCGATAAAGAAATAGAAAAAAAAATAAACAGTATTATTGAAACTAGCAAGTATTTTATTGATACTAATACAATATTTAAGGTGAAATTATGAAAAAGATAGAATTACTGGCTCCTGCTGGAAATTTAGAAAAATTAAAGTGGGCAATTAAATATGGCGCTGATGCAGTATATATAGGTGGAGAAAACTATAGTTTAAGAGCAAATAGCAATAATTTTTCAATTAATGATATTAAAAAAGGCATTATTTTTACTCATAAATATAATAAAAAAATATATGTTGCAGTAAATATGATATTTTATATTGAAAATTTAAAAGGTATTGAAAAATATATAGAAAAATTATGCTTGTTAAATGTTGATGGAATAATAATTAGTGAACCTTTTTTAATAGATATTATTAGAAAATATAGTAAAGATATAGAAATACATTTAAGTACACAACAATCTACATTAAACATAGAAACAGTAAATTTTTGGAAAGAAAATGGTGTTACTAGAATAGTGCTTGCTAGAGAGGTAAATAAGAGTGATATTAAGCATATAATAGAGATTACTAATATGAACATAGAAGTATTTATACATGGTGCTATGTGCTCTAATTTTAGTGGTAGATGTATGCTGTCTAATTATCTTACAAATAGAGACTCAAATAGGGGAGGATGCAGTCAAGTTTGTAGATTTAATTTTGACTTATTTGATATTAATAACAATTTATTATCAGATAGTAGTAATTTCTCGATAGCATCAAAGGATTTAACACTTGCTGAATATATAAAAGAATTAATTAATTTAAATATTTGTTCACTAAAAATAGAGGGGAGAATGCGCTCAATATACTATATTGCAACAGTAGTATCTATATATAGAAAATTAATTGATAAAGTTTATGATAACACCCTAGATAGAAAATATTTAAATTATGCACTAAAAGTATTAACAAGATGCTCAAATAGAGATGTTGTTCCCCAATTTTTTAATAATAATATCAGTTATAAAGAACAGTACTATCTTGGTAGAAAAGAAGAATCAAATCAAGATTTTTTAGCAGTAATAATAAGTCATAATTCAAAATTAAAAGAAGCAACAGTAGAGCAAAGAAACTATTTTAAAGTTGGTGATAAAATAACAGTGTTTGGCCCTGATTTTGAAGAATATAATATGGAAATAAAGTATATAAAAAATGAAAAAGATGAATATGTAAATGAAGCAAATCATCCTCAAGAAATAATAAAAATTAATTGTGATATAAAGGTTTTAAAAGATTATATAATTAGAGTAAAATTTTAGTTGACAAACCAACAATTTAATAGTATCATTTAATGGCACTACTGAATTAGAGGTGAAATTATGAAAAATTCATGCAAAATAGTATACTTAACTAGTGAAGGATTTATTAAATTAGAAGAAGAACTTGGGTTTTTAAAAAAAGAAAGAAGACCTGAGATAATTAAAGCAATAAAAGAAGCAAGAGCATTAGGTGATTTAAGTGAAAATGCAGATTATCATGCTGCACTTGAAGAACAATCTAAATTAGAAGCAAGAATTAAAGAGTTAGAAGTTTCTTTAGATAATGCTGTTATTATTGATAAAACAAATAATGATATAGTTTCAATTGGATCTACTATAAAGATTATGTATGTAGACAGCAAAGAAAAAGAAACTTATATGATTGTTGGTAGTCAAGAAGCAGATCCATTTAACAATAAGATTTCAAATGAATCTCCTATAGCAAGTGCTATAATTGGTAAAAAAAGTGGAGATGTTGTTACAGTTGAAAGTCCAAATGGAAATTATCAAGTAAAAGTAATAGAAATTGAAAGGACTAAATAGTTCCTTTTTATTTGAGGGATTTTATATATTTTGGCGAATAATATAACTAGGGTGTTTAAAATGAATAAAATAGGTTATAAAAAAATATTAGAAATTCAGAAAAAAGCAAATATTGTAGATATAATTTCAGACTATATTCCATTAGAGCAAAAGGGGAAGAATTTTTTTGCTGTTTGCCCTTTTCATGATGATCACAACCCTAGTATGAGCATATCTCCAGATAAACAAATATTTAATTGTTTTGTTTGTCATAGTGGGGGTAATGTTTTTAATTTCATTATGAGATATGAAAAGATTGAGTTTCTTGAAGCAGTAAAAGCCGTAGCAAGAAAAGTAAATATTCCTTTTGAAATAAATATAAATAGTAAAATTGAGCAAAATACAAGTAATAAAAAATATTATGATATATTTAAACTTTCAAATATATTTTATCAAAATAATTTAAATACAAAACTTGCAGATAATGCTAGAAAATATTTAAAAATTCGAAATATAACTGCAGATATGATAAAGCAATTTCAAATTGGAGTTGCATTTGATGATAACTCACTAAATAAGCTTTTAATATCAAAAAACTATATAAAAGAAGACTTATTAAATATTGGTATATGTGGCAATAAGAATGATTATTTATTTGATATATTTAGAAATAGAATTATGTTCCCATTGTGGGATATAGAAGGAAATACAGTTGGTTTTTCTGGAAGAATATATGATAATAGTGATGATAGTAAATATGTAAATTCACAAGAAAGCGTTATATTTAAAAAAGGTAAAATGTTATATAATTACCATAATGCTATTGATATTTGTAAAAAGGAAAATTATATATTAGTTGTTGAAGGCTTTATGGATGTTATTAGATTATATGAAATTGGTATTAAAAATGTCGTGGCAACAATGGGTACTGCTTTTACTAAAGAGCAGGCAATACTTATTAAAAAACTAGCTCTAAATGTAATCTTATGCTTTGATGGAGATGAGGCTGGTGAAAATGCAACAACACTTGCTATAAAAGAATTGGAAAGTATTGGTATTAAACCAAAAATAATAAGACTGCCAAATAACCTCGATCCAGATGATTATATAAAGAAAAATGGAGAATCGGAATTTAAAAAATATATAAAATCTCCAATGAATACAATAGATTTTAAATTATATATAGAAAAGAAAAAAATTAATTTTAGTGATGCAAATGATGTGTCAAAATATATTAGAAGTATTGCAAAAGAAATAGCAAAAATAAATGATGAGATAGTAAAAGATATTACAATCAAAAAGCTATCTGAGGAAACAAAAGTGTCTATTGATGTAATAAAAAGTATAATAAAAGATAATATTATAAAAGAAAAACCAATTATTATTCAAAAACCAATTGAAAATAAAAATATTACATCAGAGGAAGCACTGCTATACTATATGTTAAAATCAGAAGAAGTTATTAAGATTTATGAAAAGGAGATATCATATTTTAATAATAAATCCTTACTTGAGCTTGCAAATAAGATATTAGACTTTTTTACTGAATTTAAATATTTTGATATTAACTCATTTTTAATATATTTAGAAGAAAATCAAAATTTAGTGGATTTATTAATGAAAATAGATTCATATAATTTACCTAACGAGTATTCTCTTGATCAAATTAATGATTATAAAAAAGATATTACTAAGACTACGAAAAAAGAAAAAATAAAAAAATTAAAAGAGTTAATTAAAACCGAAACAGAAGAAACAAAAAAAATTAAATTATTAGAAAAATTAGTTGAATTAAAAAATAAGGAGTGGGAATAATGAACGATACAAAAGAATATGTTACAAAAAAAGAGGAACTAATAAAATATAGTAAAGCAAAAGGCTTTATAACTTATGAAAAGTTAGCAGAAAAATTAAAAGGAATGGACCTTGATACTGATTCACTTGATGACTTATATAATTCATTCCATGAAAATAATATAGAACTTATTTCAGAAGACATAGAAGATTCTTCTGGTAGCAGTGATGGAGTACTAATATTAGAAGATATAGAAATTCCTCATAGTGCTAGTATAAATGACCCTGTTAGAATGTATTTAAAGGAAATAGGTAGAATTCCGTTA
>CAYNHX010000009.1:0-19026 GCA_964397275.1 uncultured Muribaculaceae bacterium
ATCCAAATCAAAACAAGCGACATCTAGAAAGAAGATATTAGAAAAAATTGAATTAGAAGAATTAAAGCCCTCATCAAGAAAATATCCTTATATCAATTTTGATATAGAAAAACAATTAGGAAAAGATGTGGTTGAGCTAAAAAACATATCAATTATGATTGATGGAGTTAAAGTATTTAATAATTTAAATATGATATTTAATAGAGATGATAAAGTAGCACTTGTTGGTAAAAATGAATTTGCTAAAACTATGTTTTTAAAACTATTAGCAGGAGAAATAGAGCCAAATGAAGGTACTATTAAATGGGGAACAACAGTTGTAAAATCATATTATCCAAAAGAACATGAAGAGTATTTTAAAACCGATGATACACTAGTAAAATGGCTTAGTAATTACTCAATAAACCAAGAAGAGCAATTTTTACGAGGATTTTTAGGTAGGATGTTATTTTCTGGAGATGAAGCATTAAAAAAAATTAATGTACTTTCTGGTGGGGAAAAAGTAAGATGCATGTTTTCAAGAATAATGCTTACTAAAGCTAATGTAATTATACTCGATGAACCAACAAATCATTTAGATATTGAAGCAATAACAGCTTTAAATAACGGAATGTCATCTTTTAATGGAACAATATTTTTCTCTTCATATGATTATGAACTTCTTAGAACTGTAGCAAATAGAATAATTGAATTCAAAGAAGATGGTAAATATATTGATAAAAAAATCACATATGATGAGTATATTGAAAAGTAGTGTTTACAAATAACATAAAAAGATTTATAATAGGAGCCAAAATTGGTTCTTATTTTATTGAGGGGGAATAATATGAAGAATTTTAAAATATTAACTTTTGTTCCATTAGGTGTAGCAATTAGTAGTTTGTTTCTTTATATATATAATATAATATTTTATAGATTAAGTAGATTACCTGTTACAGATGATGTACAAAGAGCATTAAAAACATATGTAATAATTTTTATTCTTGGATTTTTAATTTTCATAATAATAAAAGGGTTATCTATATTCTTATATAGTAGGAAAGCAGTTAATTTATATAACATGGAAGAGGACTTTAGTGATTTAGAGAAGAAATTAACTAAAGAAGTTATTAGGTGCAAAAGATGTAATTATGTTATAGATAAATATGATAATTATTGTAGGAATTGCGGAATTGCATTAAATAGGATTATTAATAAAGACAGAATTAAAAATATTATTAACTTAATAGAAATAATTATATTAATATTAGTATTATATCTTCTATTAATATTTATGTTTGAATATAAAGCTAAAATTGATTCTAATTTTAAAGTGCCAATATACTTTAGATTATTGAAATAATTAGCAAAATACAGTAAAATGTATCAGGAAGGTGAAATATATGGGAAGAGCATATGAAGTTAGAAAAGCATCTATAGCTAAGACAGGTGCTGTAAAAGCAAAATTATACTCTAATTATGCTAAGGAAATTTATAGTATAGCAAAGACACACGGAAGTGATCCCGAAGGGAATTTAACACTAAAACACTTAATAGAAAAAGCAAAAAAAGATCAAGTACCACAAGATATAATTAAAAGAGCACTAGATAAAGTAAAAAGTGGGGTAGATGAAAATTATACTAAACTAAGATATGAAGGATTTTTGCCTGAAAATATTACTGTAATTGTAGATTGTCTTACTGACAATGTAAACCGTGCAATAAGTTATGTTAGGAATGCTTTTACAAAATGTAATGGCAAACTAGGAATAAATGGCTCTGTAATTCACATGTATAATAATTATTCAGTTGTAGTTACAAAATCATTTGATGAAAACATAGTGCTTGAAACACTATTAAATGACAATATTGATATAAAAGATTTAGTTATTGAAGAATATACAAATATATATGGACTTCCAGAAGATTTATATAAAATAAAGGAATCAATTAAGAAAATAGATCCTGATATAGAATTTATTGTTGAGGAAGTAGCATTAATACCAAAAGAAAAAATAAAAGTAAATAAAGAAACAAAAGAAATATTTAATAAACTATTGAATATGCTTGATGAAATAGAAGATGTACAAAATGTGTATCATAATGTAGAAGAAACTGATTAGTCAGTTTTTTATATTGGGATAAAAAACATCATGCAAGTGAAGAGAACCTAGATAAAATTGGTTTAACTCAAAGAGAGTCTAATGAATTTATAATGTACTGGCTACCAAGTTTAGAAAGTAATGGGAAAAATTTAGTATATTTTGAACTTACTAGTGAAAGAGAATCAAACAATAAACTATATATCAATCCAAAACCAGATTCATTATTAAGAGTCTTGATTCATGTTAAAAAGGTTGATAGCAAAATAAATATATTACCCTAAACAATTACTAAATTTGAAAGAAAAGGATTTACAGTAGTTGAATGGGGCGGTGTAAAACATTAATAATTTATTGAAAAAAGTATAATATTATGATATTCTTATAACATAGGATAGGAGGATATTAAATGGATAGTAATAATAATATTACCCCAAATGACATATTTAATGCTCAAGTACCTACTGCAACACCAGAAGAACAAAAGCCAGTAGTACAGCAAGCACCACAACCAGCACCAGTAGAAATGCCTAAACCAGAGGTAAAAGTAGAAACACCAACTCTTCAATATAAACTACTGTCACCATGGGCATACATTGGTTATAATTTGTTATTTGGATTACCAATAATCGGATTTATATTACTAATAGTATATGCAGTAGATAAAGATACATATAACGTAAATCGTCGTAATTATGCGAGAAGTTTCTTATATATATGGTTAATTATGATTGGTCTAATGATTATAATGTTCTTAATATTTGGTGCAGCATTATTTGCAGGTCTAACTGATGCTGCAAAAACAACCGGTCAAAGTTTATAAAACTTCTAATATAGAAGTTTTTTAAATTATTTATTATTAATAATATTAATAAAAATATATTTATGATAAAATATTCTTAGAAGACAATATAAATTAATAGGAGCATAACATGAGTAATGACAATAATAATTTTAAATATAACTTTAGCGATTTTAAGGAACAAGTAAATAGTTTTATTAAATTTGCACCAGAAAAAAATAAAATAAAACAAGAATTAACTGAAGAAATTCTTGGTAAAAAGTTATTGCAATTTGTAGGAGAAAAAGCAATAATGGTATGGTTAGATCACTATTGTTTAAGCATTGATAATGAAAACATGTATACATCAGGAATCGCTTCTTGCTGCGCTATTTTTATTGAAAAAGATAATAAAACATTTTTAATGCATATTAGCCCAAAATCACAAGCAGAAGATATTTTTAATTTATTAGCTATGTTATCAATTAATAGAAATGCACATATATCAATATTTCTAGGCCCAGCTTATAAAGTAAGTGCTAGTAGTTTTGATTACACAAAACTTATTGAAAAATTAAAATCACCTATATTAAATAATAATATAGATGTTAGTCAATTATCTGGTGAACACGGTAATATATTTGTTTTTGGTAGGGATGTTTATGTTGTTGAAGAAAAAGAGATAGAAGACAAGTTATCAAATAAAAAATAAATATTAATAATATATAATGAAGAGAAAGTAATCATCAAATTATTTTCATTAACAGGTTAGATTAATTACTATAATAATAGACACAATTAAGTAGTTAGTTTACACAAGCATTGTTATAAATAAATTGTTTTTTTAGAAAAAAAGGTATAATTAAAATAGGAGGTATAGAGTTATGAAAAAAGTAGAATTTGGATATTCTAATGATGTTAATTGTAAAGGTGTATGGGAAGGAATGGGTATAAAACCAGGATTATTATTATCTGAGGCAGAGTATTATGGTGCAATTAAATATGGAGGCGAATCTTATATGGTTACCAAAGTCACAGAAGATAAGTATGGTAGATTTCCAACATTGTTAGGAAAATTTATTGTAAGACCAGTAACTGCAGATATTTACCCTGATGGTGGTGGATTTGTATTTTTAGATCAAGAAGAATCACAAATTACCCAGCAATTGGAAGCACATTTGAATGCGCAACAAAATAGGGATAGAATTTCTAATATTGCTGATGTTTTAAATAGATGTAGAGGATTTAGCATGGCAGATATAGATTTTGAAGATTTTGCATTAGGAGATGAGTTAATTACCACATCTATTCCTCATGAAGCATTTGAAAGTAAAAAGCAACAACAAAAAAGTGGTAGACGTTCTTATTAAGAGTCAAAAAAATAACTATTTAGTATGAATAATGATTATATTAAACAAGAAGTGTTAAATTTAGCACTTCTTTAATTTTTAATAATAATACAAAAAAGTTTAAAATTGGTTTTTACATAGAGTATTATCAGTATTAAAAAACTAATACTCTAAAGTATTAGTTAAATCTTACATGGAGCAAGTGATGAGAATCGAACTCACATCCTAGCCTTGGCAAGGCCATGTACTAACCATTGTACTACACCTGCATGTATATAAATAATAGCATAATAAAAAAAATATGGCAATAATTATTTTTATAAAAATCATTGCTTTTTTATTAAAAAAGTATATAATAAAAAATTAAATTGGAGGAGCAACATGAAACATGATTTTATGAAGACTGAAGCTAAGGTACACGAAATACCAGGAGTGGTAGCTAGAGGTTTAAATAATAATATTAAGGGATTAAACGTAGAGTTTAGAGATACAATTAAGGACTGGAATAGTAAATTTGATGCTGTTAGAGTAGTATCTTATGTATTAAGATTAATAGAAGAAATGGGACACAATATTTATGCATATGATATAAACTGTGTAGAACCAAGTTTTAGATGTAGAAATAGTCAGGGAGAAGACATTAAGGTGGGATTTACTTTTGGTGATTGGATGGATACCAGCCCTGAAATAAGTATTACAAAAAATAATATTACAAGTAATTACGAGTGTAGAATAGATGAGTGTATTTCAAATAATAAAGTAAAATTAGCACTAATTATAGAATCAGTTATTTATGAAAAAGATGAAGTAAAAATTAGTAGACACTATAATACATACAATTTTTCATATGGCATTAAAAATAAAAATAAAAAGTTTTCATTATGCATCACTCCTATTAAATATAGTAATAATAGAGTATTTTGCCTGCCAAATGAAGCCAGTTTTTTAAAGGATTTGTGTAAAATCAAATCATCAACTAGTGCAATTGAAATATATAATATGATTATTGAAAGATATGAAGAATTGCCAATAAAAGAAGTTGAAATATCTACCCCAAGCGGCGAGTGTTTAATAATAAATAGAAAAAAAGATAAATTAGTTGAATATTCAAAATCTGTTACATTGGCAAGCGGTAAGGAAGTAATAGGAAAATACGAAGTAAAAGATGATGAAGAAAAAATTCTAGTCATAATTAAAAAAGATAATATTGATGCAAGTATTATTGATGAAGATATTGATAAATTTATTAAAGATGATTTTGAAGGAACCGTAAAGAGTCTTAAAAAATAAGACTCTTTTATATTATTTATAATTAATATTATGATATAATTTTATTGGATAGGGTGTGTTAATATTAATAGTTTTATTATAAATAATGATTTTAGTAATAATAGTAAAATAATTAGTGAATTAATTAAATCTAATTCAATTTTATTATGCCCTAATGGATGTATATATAATTATAAAAAAATATTTATTGATAAAAATTTAAAAATAATAAGTATTAATAATTTTATAAATAAATTATTAATTAAAAATAGTTATAAAAAGATAGCAAGTATTGAAGAAAAAGCAATTTTTATGTATAAAGCGTTTATAAACACTAAATCAAACTTAAAAACATACAAAGATGTTGAACCATCAATTAAATTTGCAAAAGAACTTTTAAAACAAGAAGAGACAATATATAAAGAAGATTTGTTAAAGATACTAGATATTAGCAATAGTAAAATTAATGATTTAAAAATAATATATAATGAATATTATAATTTAATGGATGATAAGTATCATACAAACAAAAACATTAATATAAAAGAGATTATTCCAAATAACCATTATATAATATCTAATTATTATGAGTTTAGTTATTTAGAAAAAGAGTTTATAAATATATTATTATTAAATAATTATGATTTGGATTGTATACTTAATAAAGATATTTATAATGAGTTCAATAATAAATATGAAACAAACAAAATGAGTAGCAATGTTAGTGAAAAAGAATATTTATATCTTTATGCGGATGATATAGCAAATGAAGTATTATTTATTGAAAACGAGATATTTAAAAATATAAAAGAGGGTTATAAATTAAATGATATAGCAGTAGTAACATTTAATCAAAATGAATATAAAGAGTACTTTAACATCATATTTAATAATTTAACATACAATAAGAATATAGAAAACGGATATTTAACAAGAAAACTAATTGAAAGTATTAAATATATATTAGATTCTAATTTATCATGCGACTCTTTTGTTAATTATTTAAAATTAGGATGTTCAGATTATAATAGAAAAGATATATGCATGTTAGATAATTATATATATATTTGGAATTTATTTTATGAATCTTTTGATAAAGTATTTACTCTAAATCCAAATGGTAAAATCGAAGAATTAAAATATTATGATAATGAGAAATTAATTAAATTAAATAATTTAAGAAATAAAGCATATACTTCTTTTAGTTATTTATTAGAAAATGTTGAAGAAGAAAATACAAAAGAAATATTAAAATATTTATATATGTATTTTGAAGAAGAAAAAGTATTTGAGGTTTTATCTAAAAATGATAATAAAGGATTAAACAAACTTTTAGATATAATGGATCTTATTAGTAATAATATAAATGGTTTAAATTTTTATGAGGTAGTTATTTTAATAAATGATTTACTAGAGACCGAAGAAGATATAATAAATTATGCTGATGAAATAAGTATAATAGATATTAATAATATTAATTTTATTGATAAAAAAGTAATATATTTTGTGGGTTTTAGTGAAAACAATACATCTTTGTCATATAGTGATATGAATTTATTAAACAAAAGCGATATAAAAGAATATTCAAATACCAGGTTAAATAAACATTTAAATAAACATAATAAAATAATTAAAAACATATTAGATAGTGATAGCAAAATATATATTACTTTTCATAAACAAAGTGATGATTTAAAATTATTAGAGGAATCAAGTTTATTAAATAATTTAAATATTAAAAGAATAAAACTAGATAAAATTTATAGTAGTAGTCTATTACAGAATATTTATTCCAAAAATATAAATAGTGATTTAAAAAAATATATTAATGATGATTTAAGAAATAAAATAGATAATGCTTCCAGTTATAAATTGGATAAGAAAGTAAATAATGATATATATGGTAGTGAATTAAAAATAAGTCCAAGTGGAATAGAAATGTATAGTAAATGCAAATTTTCTTACTTTTGCTCATATGGACTAGGTTTAAAATTAAGAGAAAAGAAAACATTTGATAAAAGAGAAGTTGGTACTTTTGCTCATTATCTGCTTGAAAAAATATTTAAAAATGATTTAGAAAAAATAAGCAAAGATAATATTGATGAATATATAAATAAATATTCTAATAAATACTTAGAAGAGAATTTTGGTATTAAAACAAATGCTCTTAATTATATAGTCTCAAACATATCTAATAATATTAAATTAGTTATTAATAATATATTAGATGAATTATCTTTAACAAAATTAGTGCCTAAGTATTTTGAATTAAAAATTAAAGATAAAGAAGATGTTAAACCACTTGAGGTAAAGCTTAAATCGGGTAAATTAGTACTTGGTGGCATAGTAGATAGAGTAGATATATATGAAACTGATGATAAAGTATATTATAGAATAATTGATTATAAAACAGGAACTAAAGGATTTAGATTGGACGACACTTTAGAAGGACTTAATTTACAAATGTTAATATATTTACTTGCAATAAAAGAAAATATGAATATTTATGATAAAAAATTAATACCATTAGGTATAGAGTATTATCCAGTTAGTTTAAAAACAACAGCAATTAATAGAAATTTAAATGAAGAAGATAGAGTAAAAGAATTTCAAAAAAATTTTGTTATGAATGGATATTTATCAAATGAAGAAGATGCTATTTCATTATTTAATTGTGGCTCTTTATCACTATATACAGATAGTTATAGTAAAGATAAACCAAATGAAGAAAAAACTTATACACAAAAACATATAGATTTATTATTTAAAAAGATAAAAGAATTGCTTAAAGAGATAGGTAATAATATTATGGATAATGATATTAGTATTAATCCAATTAACTCAAAAAGAGTAGTATCATGTGAATATTGTAATATGAGATCAATATGTAGATTTGATGATAAGATATATAAATATAGAAGAATAAAAGATTATAAGAATAAAGAAGTAATTGAAAAGCTAGAAGGTGATACTAATGATTAACTGGACAGATAAGCAATTAGATGCAATTAGAAAAAGAGGTAATAAAGTATTAGTTAGTGCAGCAGCTGGTTCTGGTAAAACAGCAGTTCTAACAGAAAGAGTAATTAAATATATTTTAGAAGGTAATAATATTGATAAATTACTAATTGTAACATTCACAATAGCAGCAGCAGCAGAAATGAAATCGAGAATAAAGAGAAGATTGCTAGAGGAAAAACAAAATGATCATATTAGAAATCAACTAATACTAATAGAAAATGCAAAAATAACTACTATGGATTCCTTTTATAATGAATTAGTAAAACAAAATTTCTACAAATTAAACATATTATCAAATTTTAATATTATGGATGATGTGTCAAGTAAAGTATTTAGTGATAGAGTAATAAAAGATATGTTTGAAAATGAACTTAATAATGATTTTATATATTTACTCGATACTATTGGTGTTAATGATGTAACACTAATAAAAGATATAATAGAAAAAGTATCTGTGTTTTTAGATTCTAAACCATTTTATAAAAAATTATTAAATAAGATTTTAGAAGATTATAAATCAAATTCTTTTGAAGAAAGTATTTTGTATAACTTATTAAAAGATAAATTAAGCGATGATATAAATATGTATATTAATATTTATGAATCAATTATTAATAAATTAGAACCTTATGATAAAATATATAGTCAAGCAAATATGGAATTATCTAAATTAAAATCGTTATTAAAATTAAATAACATTAATGAATTATTTTTAAATATTAGAAATTTTAATTTTGATAGATTACAAACACCAAGAGGATGTACTGAAGAACAAGAAATAGTCAAATATAAAGCAATTAGGGAAGATTTAAAAGAAGGCATTAAAAATTTAAATAAAGATATTACATTTATAACAGAAGAAGAATATATTAAACAGTCAAATATATCTTATAAAGCCTTAAATAAATTATTTGATATTGTAATTAATTACAAAGAAAAAATGTTAGAGAAAAAAATAAAAATAAATAGTTTTACTTTTTCTGATATATCAAATTTTGCATTACAACTTCTAGTAGATGAAAATAATAATAAAACAGAATTGGCAGAATCTCTATCAAATGAATATGATGAAATATTAATTGATGAGTATCAAGATACAAATGAATTACAAAATACAATATTTAATTCTATATCTAAAAACAGTAAAAATTTATTTATAGTTGGTGATGTAAAACAAAGCATATATAGATTTAGAAAAGCAAGACCAGAGATATTTATTAATGATAAGAAAGAAGCAGAAAGTAACAAGAATGCAAATTTAATTAATTTGTCTACAAATTTTAGAAGTAAAAAAGAAATAATAAATTTTTGTAATAATTTATTTTCAGAAATAATGTCTGAAAAAGTGGGTGATATTAATTATAATAAAGATGAAGAACTTGTATATGGTTCTAATTATAATGGGGAAGATAAAGTAGAAATAAATATTATTAATAAGAAAGTAGATTTTGAAGACGAAGATAATTATTTAACCGATGTTCAAAAAGAAGCAGTATATGTTGCAGACTCTATTAAGAAATTAATTGATAGTAATTATGAAATATATGATAAGAATTTAGATAAAAATAGATATGTAAAACCAAGTGATATTGTATTATTATTTAGATCAAAGGACAATATGGATATATTTAGAAGAGCATTGCTAAAAAGAAATATAGATGCCTATTCAGAGAATAACGAATTATATTTTGATAATTATGAAGTAAAATTAATATATTCAATATTGCAGATAATAGATAATAGTTATATAGATATACCACTTGTAGCAACATTATCATCACCATTATTTAATTTTACATTTGATGAAATAATAGAAATTAGAAAAATAAATAGATTTTCATCAATATATGAGAATTTAGAACAGATAAACACTATTAAATCGAAGAAATTTATAAATAAATTAGATATATATAAAGAATATTCAAAAACAAACAGCATTTCATCATTAATAAGCTATATATATCAGGATTTAGATTATATAAATATAATACAAAGTATTGGAAATAGCGATGAAAAAAGAAAAAATTCTATTCAGATGATTAAATATGCACAAGATTATGAAAAAAACTTTTCAAGTAACTTATCAAACTTTATTAAATATGTACAAGATATTATTGATAATGAAATAAAGGTAAAGGGTATTAATCCTCTTCCTAATGAAACATGTGTCAAATTACTTACCATTCATAGTTCTAAGGGTTTAGAATATCCAGTAGTATATTTAGTTGAGGCAGGCAAGAAATTTAATTTTATTGATTTATATCAAGACTTTCTAATTGATGATGACTATGGAATGGCATTCAGAATAAGAAATAAAGATTTAAATATTAAACTTGATACAATTCAATATATATGTATAAAAGATGAATTAAAAAATAAAGCAATATCTGAAGAAATAAGAATATTATATGTAGCAATAACAAGAGCAAAAGAGCACTTAGTAATAACAGGCACATGTGCTAATTATGATTATTTATTTGAAAAAGCATCATTAAAAAAGGTAGATAATAAAGTAAGTGAAAATTATATAAAGAACACCAAATCATATTTAGAGCAAATAGCCCCAGTACTAAATAATAAGGACATATATTTAAATATAATAAGTTCAACCGATATTAATGAAAAAGAATTTGAAGAAGAAATAGTAGAAAAACAAGATAAGATAGACATTGATATTGAAATTATCAACTTTGATAAGATTAAAAGGAATGTATCAGTCACAAAAATGAAAGAACAAAATACATATATTAGAAAATTAGAATCAATGGATACTAATAAAGCAGAAATTGGTACTTTATATCATAAGCTATTCGAGTTGCTAGAAACAAAAAAATATAATGAAATAGAGTTAAAAGAATCAATAAGTAAATTAATAGATAATAATATTTTTAAAAAAGCAGATATTAGCAAATTAAGCATTAATAATATATATAAGTTTTACAAATCAGATATATATAATAAGCTATTGGAGTCAACTTACTATGAAAAAGAATATGAAATATTTTTTGAAATTGATAATATGTTGGTAGACGGAATAATTGATTTAGTATTTATATATGATAATATTTATTATATAATAGACTATAAGAGTGATATAGTTAACAATATTAACATATTAAAAGATAGATATAGTAAACAATTAGAAATATATGAAAAAGCAATTATTCAAAAACATAAAGTTAAAAAAGTTAAAAAATATATTTACTCAATATATTTATCGGAATTTATAGAAATATAGGTGATATTATGAACATATTTGATATATTTAGAAGTAATAGTGGTAGTTCCTGTCTAAATCTAACTAAGAACTTCAATATTACATCAGATAATATAGTAAAATCTCAAGAAGTACTTCCTTCTTATAATGATCAAGATATTATTGAATATGCAGAAGATTGTTACAAGAAAATATTTAATGTTAAATATGTAAATATAAAACCACATACAAGAATAATTGCTAACAGAATAGTATTTAGAACAATATTAAATATAAAAAGCAAAGTGTGCGCATTAAAACAACTTAAGAATGATATTGATATTTATGAAGAAGAATCATATTTTGATTTAAGTAAATATAATACTACTTATTTTGATATTGATAGGGAAAGTCAGCAGATAAATTATGAGAACATTAAAAATATTATATTAAAAGAAAAACCAAATATTATATATATTAATACGAGTTATTATCCAAGAAATATTGATTATGAAGAACTTGGCAATATTTCAAAACAAGTAGATTCATATCTTATCGTAGATATTAGTGATATATCTGGCCTTGTTGCAGCAGATTTGGTTGATAATCCGTGTAAGTATGCAGATATAGTAATTACATCTACATATGGATCTTTAAGAGGACTACAAAGCGGAATAATACTATCTAACAATGAAGAATTAATTAAAAAGATAGATATAGATATAGATTTATATCAAGGTTCTCCATTAATAAATATGATTGCTAGTAAAACAGTAGTGGCTAATAATATATTAAATAGTGAGTTTATTAATTATCAAAAGCAGTCACTAAATAATTCAAAAGTATTATGTGATATATTTAAAAACGAAGAAATAAAAGTAGTATATAATGGTACTGATAACCAAGATGTTATTATTGATGTTAAAACATCAATAAATATGACTGGAAAAGAAGCTGAAACCATATTAAAAAATATAAATATTATATGTAATAAAACACTAATACCATATGATGAAACAACACCATATATAACAGGAGGTTTAAAATTTAATACGCTTGTTATGACATCAAGAGGTTTAAAAGAAAAGGATTTTCTTCAAATAGGAAAAATAATAGTATCTTGTTTAAAAAATAATAAAGATAGTGTCATTATTAATAATCTTAAAAAACAAGTAATTGATTTAATTGGAGAATTACTATGGTAATATTTTTAATAGGAATGCCTGGTTCTGGAAAAAGTACAATTGCAAATGAGTTATCAAATAAATATAGTATTCCAATAATATCTTCAAATATATTAAGAGAGTATGCAAACAGCAATAAAAGACATTCCAAAAAGGTTGAGAAAATGATGTTAAATGGACAAAAAGTACCAGATTCAATACAATTTCCATTAATTGAATCAAAGTTAAAACAAAATGAATATAAAAATGGATTTATTATTGACAGGTTTCCAAATAATAAAACACAAGCAAAAAGAATAGAAAAAGTACTAAAAAGAAATAATTATAAATTAGATAAACTAATATTTTTAGATATAAGCATTAAAGAAGCAATAAAAAGATTAAACAGCAGACTATTTTGTAAAAAGTGTTTGAAATCTTATGAAAGTAGTATTAATAAATGCCCTAAATGTGGCAGTATATTAGAAAAAAGAATAGACGATAATGAAAAATCAATTGAAAAAAGACATACTTATTTTTTAAAAAAGATATTGCCACTTGTTAAGTATTATAAAAAAAACAGATTACTTCTTAAAATAGATGCTTCAAATACAAAAGAAGAAGTCAAAAAAGATGTAATAGAAGGACTAAAAAAATAAAAGATATATATTATCTTTTTTTTGATATAATATAGTTGGTGATAATATGAAAAAAGTTTTATGTATTGGTCATGCTTCGTATGATTACACATTATTATTTGATGGTTATCCAGTAGAAAATTCAAAAACAAGAATAAATGAAAAATATGAATGTGGAGGTGGCCCAGCTGCAACTGCTGCTTTTTTACTTGGTAAATGGGGATTAGATACATATTTTATGGGTACAGTAGGAAATGATGAACAAGGTAAAAAAGTAATTAAGGAATTAAAAAGCGTTGGGGTAAATACATATTATACAGAATTAATAAAAGGAAAAGAAACAACAAAAAGTTTTATTATTGTAAATAAAAAAAATGGTAGTAGAACAGCAATAACTCACAGATTAGATAATATGAATTTAAATAATAATTATATAGATTTTAAACCAGATATAATACTTGTAGATGGCCAAGAACTCGAAACATCAAAAAAAATATTTAAAGAAAATAAGGAAGCAATAAAAGTTATTGATGCAGGCAGTTACAAAAAAGAAACTGTTGAATTAAGTTACTTAGTTGATTATTGTGTATGCTCTAAAAGTTTTGCAGAAGGATTTGTAAAAAGAAAAATTGACTTAGATAATGAGATTTCTATTCACAAAATATTTCTATTATTAGAACAAGAATTTAATACTAATATTATTATTACTCTTGAAGAAAAAGGATGTATATATAGAAACAACAAAAAAATAGAGATAATGCCTAGTATAAAAGTTAATGCACTAGACACAACAGGTGCAGGTGATATATATCATGGAGCATTTGTATATGGTCTTGCAAATGGTTGGGATATATCTAAAATAGTAAGATATGCAAATATAACTGCAGCACTATCAGTAACAAAAATAGGCACAAGAAATTCAGTTTTTCCAACAGAAGAAGTTGAAAGAATATATGAAAAAGAAAATACATGATCCTTTTATATCAAAATATAGAGCACTTGATTTACACGGAGAAACAAGAGATTCAATAAAAATATTAATTGATGATTTTATTAATGACTCAATAATATTAAAAGAAGAAGATGTTATTATAATTCATGGTATTGGCTCTGGAATCATAAAGAAAAAAACATATGAAATACTACAAAGTAATAAATATGTAGATAGTTTTAAACTAAATAATAGTAATTTAGGTATGACAATTGTAAAAATACATATTAATAGATATTAAAAATGTTGACATTTTTATACTGCTGTGATATTATAAACGCCATTCAATGAAAGAGGGGGAATTTTCATGGAGGAAAACGTAAAGAAACTAACAATAAAAGACATATTAATAAGACTAATCTTAATTGTAATTTTTGTATTTTTATTAATTTGGTTGTTTCCAATGCCGGATATTAAACCATTAAATAACCAAATATTTATGCAAAATGTTAATACAATGAAGGAAGTTGCAAAAACTTATTATACAGTAGAAAGATTACCAAAGGATTTAAATGGTAGAGTAAAGATGACTCTAGAAGAAATGATAGATAAAAAGCTAGCATTTGATTTAATGGATTCTAAAGGTAAGTATTGTGATAAAAAAGAGTCTTACATAGAAATAACAAAATTAGAAAACGAATATGTAATAAAAGTTAATCTTTCATGTTCTGATAAAGAAGACTATTTAATAGAGCATTATGGTTGTTATGATATTTGTAGTGAAAAATGTAATGTACCAGCAACTACAACAACTAAAAGCCCATTAACAACAAATAAAAAAATAACTACAGGAACAAACAAAAATGAAGTATTTGAATATTTACATCAGAGAACTTTATATAAAGAAGTATTTGATAAATATATTTGTAATATAAATGGTTATAACCTAGTAGGCAACAAATGTATTAAAAATGATTCGGAGACAATAACTGTTGCTGCAAAAGAGAAAACAGAGACAAAAACAAGAGTTGATAAAGTATTTGCAGTTGTAAGAATAGAATATGAAAATAAAACAGTTGATGCTAACGCAACAACAAAGACAGAAACAATAACAACTTATTCGTGTCCAGCAGGAACAGTTGAAATAGCGGGTACAAATAAGTGTAGTAAACCAACAACAGAAACAGTAAACAAAGTATGTCCAAGTGGATATACATCAATATCAACAACACAATGTAGTAAGCCATCAACAGAAACAGTAAACAAAGTATGTCCAAGTGGATATGCATCAATATCATCAACACAATGTAGTAAACCATCAACAACAACAGTAAATAAGGTATGTCCAAGTGGATATGCATCAATATCAACAACACAATGTTCAAAATCTACAGTTGTAAGTTATGTTAATAAAGAATTTTACTGGAAGTATGTAGGAACAGTTGATTTAAATAATAAAGTAGTAGAAGGTCAAAACTATAATGGGGTTATGTATAAAAATGGTAGACCATATGTAACATATGAGTGTCCATCTTGTTATACACCAACTATGAAATATCGTTATGATAAGTATGTATGGACAGCAAAGACTTGTCCAAGTGGGTACACATCAGTATCAGCAACTAAGTGTGCAAAATATGGTACCGTAACAGCAAATAAAGTGTGTCCAACAGGAACAACATCGATATCATCAACACAATGTAGTAAGCCAACGACTATTACAACAAGTAAAGTATGTCCAGCAGGAGCAGCATCAATATCAACAACACAATGTAGCAAACCAACAACTACTACAGCAAACAAAGTGTGTCCAACAGGGACATTATCAATATCACCAACACAATGTAGTAAACCATCTACAACACAAGTTGATAAGATTGCCAACACTGTAACAATAACTAAGACTGTATATGAGTGTCCAATTGGTACAACACCAACAAGCGACGAAAAATTATGTACAGCAAGAGAAGCAAAAGTTATATATATATGTCCAACTGGATATGCTCAAAGTGCTAATAAGCTAACATGTTCTAAGACAATAGTTGAAATAATTAAAACAAAATATTGTGAAGATTCAACATTTACATTATCAAATGATAAATGTATTAAAACAGTTAATACATCTGATACGAAAGATGCAGAAACAGTAAATAAAATTGAAACTTACACAGAATATAAATGGTCTGATAAAATATACTTAGAAGGTTGGACTTATACAAATAATAGAAGAATAAAATAAAGAGGGTAACCTCTTTTTTTATGTTATAATTTTATTAGAGGTGATAGCTTTGTATATAGATGTTTTGGTAGAAACAATAGTAAAAAAAGATCTAACTTTTGTATATAAAGTTAGAGAAGAATTAATTAATAAAATTGAAATAGGTAAAAGAGTTTTAGTACCATTTTCTAATAAAAAGATTCAAGGATTTATAATTGGTATAAGTAAAAATAATAAATTTGATTATGAAGTAAAAGAAATAATAGATATAATTGATGATAAAAAAGTATTGTCTGATGAGCTTTTAAAACTCGGAAAATTTATGAGTAATAGATATATGTGTTCATTAATCGGTTGTTATCAAACAATGTTACCAAAAGCATTAAAAGCAAAAGTAAAGAATAATACTAATAAAAGTTATATAAAATATATTAGATTAATAAATAATAATATTGAAATTACAAATAAAAACCAGTTAGAAATTATTAATTTATTAAAAAATAACAAGGTATTAAAAAGTGATATAGTAAATAAGTATGCTTTAAAAAGATTAATTGATCTAAATATAGTTAAAGAAGAAAAAGAAGAAGAATATAGAAAAATAGATTCGATTAATTTAGAACATAAAGATATTAATTTAAATAATGAGCAAAAAAGTGCTATTAATATAATTAATAATAATTTAGCTAAAGAAAAAGTAATACTAATCCATGGAGTAACTGGATCTGGTAAAACGGAAGTATATATTGAAGTAATAAAGCAGGCATTAAAAAATAATAAATCTGCTATAGTGCTTGTACCAGAAATAAGCTTAACACCACAGACAATAGCTAGATTTAATAATGTATTTAATAACAATATAGCAGTACTTCATAGTGGTCTATCTGATGGTGAAAGATATGATGAATATAGAAAGATATTAAATGAAGAAGTAAATATAGTAATAGGAGCAAGAAGCGCTATTTTTGCACCCTTAAAGAATATTGGAGTAATTATTGTAGATGAAGAACATGTGTCCACATATAAACAAGAGAATAATCCTAAATATAATGCAATAGAAATAGCAATAGAAAGATCTAAATATCATAAATGTCCAGTAATATTAGGGTCTGCTACTCCATCAATAGAAAGTTATGCTAGAGCTAAAAAAGGATATTATGAGTTAATTACACTAGATACTAGAGTAAATGCCCAAGAAATGCCTAAAACTATGATTATAGACATGAAAGAAGAAAATAAAAAAGGTAATATATTATTTTCTAATATTTTAATGGAAAACATTAGAAATACTTTATCTAAAGATGAAAAAATAATGTTACTTTTAAATAAAAGAGGATATGCTAATTATATAAGTTGTGGTAATTGTGGCTATACTCAAAAATGCCCTAACTGTGATATTACATTAACATACCATAAAACATCTCAAATGATGAGATGTCATTATTGTGGATATGCAACCAATAAATTAGATATATGCCCAGAATGTAGAAGCAGTAATATAAAAATATTGGGTAGTGGCACAGAAAAAGTAGAAGAAAAACTAAAAGAATTATTTCCAAATATAAGGATTTGTAGAATGGATTTAGATACCACTACATCAAAAGGGTCTCATCAAAGAATAATTAATGATTTTAATAATAATAAATATGACGTTTTAATAGGAACACAAATGATATCAAAAGGATTAGACTTTCCAGATGTAACTTTGGTAGGAGTAATAAATGCTGATTCATCACTTAATATACCTAATTTTAGAAGCAGTGAACAAACATTTCAGTTAATAACACAAATAATAGGTAGATCAGGAAGAGGTAATAAAAAAGGTATTGCTATTATTCAAACATATAATCCTAATCACTACAGTATTTATTATGCCTCTAAACACGATTATAAAGCATTCTATAATGAAGAAATAGCAATAAGGAAGAAACTACACTATCCTCCATATTGTTTCTTAGTATTAATAAAAATAATATCTAAAGACTTTGAACTATTATCAAAAGAATCTAAAAAAATAAGCGAATATTTAAAAAAGAATTTAAGTGTTCAATCAATAATACTTGGCCCTTCACTAGGTACAATCTTAAAAATTAATAATAAGTATAATTTTCAATGTATTATTAAATATAAAAAAGATGAAAAGTTATATGAAGTATTAAAAAACTTAGATAGTATTTATCAAAGTAATAATAAAATAAAACTAGACTTTGATTTTAATCCAATAAAATTATAGAAAACACAAGTTTTTGTTGAAACTCTATTAGTTATTTGTTATAATACACTTGGCTTTTTAAAAAAAAGTAATACACATGAGTTTGGATTTAAATATCAAGTGCCCACTGGGTGATAATTTAAAGAAGAAAAACTCAGAGGAAAAAA
>CAYNHX010000010.1:0-17430 GCA_964397275.1 uncultured Muribaculaceae bacterium
CTTGCAATAAGAGGAGCGGGAGACATCTTGGGAAGCGAGCAGTCAGGGTTCATAAATACAATAGGATACGAGCTATATTTAAAAATATTAAATGAAGAAATAGAAAAAGCAAAGGGAAAAAATATAGAATTAGAATTAGAAGACGCCGCAGAACCACAAATAAATATTGAAACACATATAAGTAATGATTATGTTTCGGAAGAAGAATTAAAAATTGAAATTCATAAAAAAATAGGAGAAATAGAAACAAAAGAAGATATAAGGAGCCTAAAATACGAATTTGAAAATAGGTTTGGTAAAATAAGCGAAAGCATAAACATATATATGCATGAAAAATTATTAGAAAAATTATCAAAAGAAATTATGGTATTTGAAATTTTAATAGATAGAGATCAAATCTGTGTTACTATTTCGAAAAAAATAGAGTATATTAATATTAACGAATTAATTTTTAAAATATTAAAAACAGGTGATTTCATTGATATAAAATTTAAAAATAACATGCTAAAAATATATTTACAGAGTAATAAAATAGAAAAGCATTATGTATTTTATTTAATAGAAATTTTTGAATTAATAAAGGAGGGAATATGTTCGTAGACACACATTGCCATCTTCAGAGTATAGATATTAACAACAATATAGAAGTAATAGAAGAGGCATTTAACAACAATATAAAACATATTATTGTTAACTCTTACAATATTGAAACGAGTAAAGAAGCAATCGAATTATCAAAAAAGTATAGTAATTTATTTTGTGCAATAGGTATTGGCCCAGATGAAATCTCAAACATTACACAGGCCGACATAATAGAATTAGAAAAACTAATTAGAAATAACAAAATCACAGCTATTGGAGAAATAGGATTGGATTATTATCACAATAATAGAAACAAAGAAGTACAGAAAAAATATTTTATAAAACAACTAAATTTGGCTAAAGGTTACAATCTTCCTGTAATAATACATTGCAGAGAAGCATATCAAGACTTAATAAAAATATTAAAAGGATATGATATTAAAGGTAGTATACATTGCTTTAGTGGAAGCAAGGAAGAGGCAAGAGAACTGATCAAAATCGGTTATAAACTGGGTATAGGAGGAGTTGTAACTTATAAAAATACAAAAAATTTAGAAGATGTTGTTAAAGAAATTAATATTGAAGATATACTTCTTGAAACGGACACACCATATTTAACACCAGAACCATTTAGGGGAAAAATTAATAGGCCAAAATATATAAAATATATTGCAGAAAAAATAGCAGAAATAAAAGGAGAAGACACGCAAAAAATTTCAGATATTACAACGGATAATGCCACATGTTTATTTGACTTAAAATAACAAATATGTTAAAATAATAAATGCAAAACATAATTCAAAGAAGGAGAAACATGGTGGAAGAATATAGAAAAAAAATATTAAAAATTACATGTATTACTGTAATTTGCTTTGTAGTTTTTATTGGTTTTCTTAAAGGAAATAAATATTTTTTGGCAAACAAAGAAAACATTATATCTGTAGTAGTTAAAAATAAAAGTTATAGTCCAAATGATTTAATGGCATCTGTTGTGGAATTAAATCCCACAACAACGAGAATAACTCAAAAAATAAAACCAGCAGGCCCTGTTTTCAATGGGTTAACAGTGGGTGAAGTTGCTAAAAAATTAAATAAAAGATTTGGTGGAGTACTAAAAGAAAAAGGATATCAGTATGCAAGTTCAGCAATGAATAAAGGCATGGATCCATTTATTCCTGCAGCAATTTCGATATTAGAAACAGGTAATGGTACTAGTTATTTAGCTACAAAAAACAATGTTGGTGGTATTAAATGTTCATCTACTAGATATTGTTCATATATTACAATAGAAGAAGGAATTGAAAAATACATAAATATGATATATAAAGGATATTATTTAAAAGGACTAACAACAATTGAATTAATGGCGCCAAAATATGCAGAGTCAGATCAATGGGCATTTAAAGTGGGTAGAATTTATATGGAACTAATAGCAGAATAAAACCTGCTATTTTTTATGTTATAATAAAGTAAGGAGTAAAACATGAACAGTAGCAATAAAAAAGAAAAGTTCAAATACAAAAAAAAATATGGGCAAAATTTTATTTTTGATAAAAACATTTTAAAAAAAATAGTGAGTATTGCTGATATTAATGATAAAACACTGGTTATAGAAATAGGTGTTGGAGCAGGAACATTAACTTCTGAGCTGCTAAATAAATCCAAATTTTTATTGGGATACGAAATTGATAATGAATTAAAAGAAACAATTGATGAAAATTTAAAAGAATACAATAATTACAATATTATTTATGATGATTTTCTAAAAAGAAATCTCAGTTTAGACACAAAAAAAATCAAACATGAAAATGTTGTTGTAGTTGGTAATTTGCCTTATTACATAACAACGCCTATTATTGAAAAAATAATTAATGATAAGATAGAACCCAAACAAATGGTATTTATGGTTCAAAAAGAAGTTGCAAACAGATTTGCTGCAAAAATAAATACAAAAGATTATGGATCAATAACTGTATTTCTAAATTACTATTTTACTATTAAAAAGGAATTCACAGTATCTAAAAATGTGTTTTTTCCAATCCCAAAGGTAGATAGTGCAATACTTTCATTTAAGAGTAAAGAAAAAAATATGCATGTTAAAAACGAAAAAATATTTTTTAAGCTGGTAAGAGATGCATTTAAGCAAAAAAGAAAAAATTTAAGAAATAATTTAAAAGGTTATGACTTAGATAAAATAAATCAAGAACTATTAAAGCATAACAAGTCTCTTAATTGTAGGGCAGAAAATATAACTTTAGAAGAATTTATTAAAATATCTAATATAATAAATAACTGATTTGTTGACATTTATTCTTATTCATAGTTTAATATATATAGATAATAAATGATAATGGAGGAAGTATCAGTGAAAGACAAAATATTAATATATTTATTAAAAATAAAAAGGTTTGTTTTAAAAAACAAAATTTCTGTAGGAATAGGGGTATTACTTCTAATTACAGGAATTATTGTCTATAGAGTTGTTTTTGCTGATATAGATCCATATGCAGGTAATATTAGCATAGATACTGCAATCTTTAAATCAAAATCTACGGGTACGGCTCCATTTGATAGTACAGAGACAAATGAATGTAGCGTTATTACAAACGGAGGATGTGATGAAAATTCTACAAATAAGTGGGTTAGAACATTTGATACGTTTGATATTAGTATTCAATATAATATGGTAACATCTCAACCTGGTGTTCCAGAAAGCAGTATTAGGGATGTAATATATAAAGTTACTTTTCCAGTGGAAACAGAAACAAACCCAGCAGTAAATGTAACCCCCCTTATGCTAGATGATAATATGACATATACTTATGATGAAATAAGCAATATATATCTAATAACAACAAAACAAACACTTACTCAAAAAACAACGGTTGTATCTGATACGGTAAAATTTTTAGTGGGTGGTAACAAATATGATACAGATATAACTCCAGAAATAGAAATTTACGAGAGCACGGTTTCAGAACCGGAGAATAATGCAGCAACTGTATCAGGTCTTACTGCTGGAAGCATTATTACAACTTCCAAAAACTCTGTTGAAATGAAAGTAATTGGAAATTATGCATATAAAAAAGCAGAAAATATAAGATCTGTTCCATTCGGAATAGTTGTAAAATTAAAAGGAATAGGGATACAAGCAAAAGGAATAAAAGGAGCAATGTACCCAGAAAACATCACATTAATTTATGACTTTGCTAGCGAAGTCGGAATAAGTTATGATTCAGTAGGCATTTATGAAGCTCAAGAAGAATGGTTTAACTTGCCAAATGGTATTATTGAGGGTAATTATAGTAGCGAAAATGCTGCATATAATTCGGGAACAGTGGATAAAATAAGTGCGGAAAAGCAAATAGTTATTTCCGGAATAGATTCAAACGGAATTTTTCCTAGCGGTTATGAAAATTTAGACGAAACCGATGAAAACATAGTTGGTACATACTATATAAAATTTAACTCATTAAGAACAAATCAATATGACCGTGAAATAACATTTACAATGTTAGATCAAAACCCAGCAGGAGAAGTTACTTGGGGGCTTGTCACTTTAAATAACAGTGCAACAGTAATCGATAGATACGTTTCAGATGGAACGGAAGAGGGGACAACAGCAACGCAATTAGAAGTTAAGGATGAAGATAATATCAATGTTGTTAATTCTATTACTAAAAGCGAAACCATAACCATGAGTGCGAAGTCTGTATATGGCAAAAGTGCAGATCCAATTACAAACGCTACAATAACTCAAACAGTTATAATACCGGCAAACATGCTTATTACAAAGTATGGCTCAAATGTTGGAGATGAATATTTTGATTTTTATTCAAATGTTGAGGGAATATCAAAAACTGATTTTTCGATAAAAGCATATACCTCTTCAACATATAATGGAGTATATGTTGAAGTTACTAAGGCAGAAGGAGATACAAGTGTATTTGATACACTTTTAGATAAAGTAAATATAGCAACAAGTTATACAAAAATAGAGTTTTCTACTACGAAATCAATAGAAAGTAATACACAATTAAATTTTTATATTAAAGCAAAACTTAATGGTGCTTCAGCTCCTACAAATGCTGAAAGTAATAAATATGTATTTAGATCAAGTTTTAGTGTTAATGAATTATTTAATTTAAATGGATCTCAATCTTTAAATTATACTGGTTTTAAAGCAAGAACAGATATTGAAATAGATGGCAGTGAAGGGAATTCAGATTATTCTTCTTCTTATAGCAAACCATTAAAATGGATAGTAAGTCCAACTGTAAGCTCCTATGGAGAAAATAACACAATAACATTAAAGAACATAGAAGTTGTTGCATATATATCAAGCGGACTAGATTATTCTTCAAATTCTTCGTATGATACACCAGTTGTAGAAGAAGGAAGCGGAGATTATGCTGGTTATAAAAAACTAACATATACTTTAACCGGACAGCATACAAATGACTATATACAACAACTAATGTTTGATACATATATAAAATTAGATGCATCAAACGAGCAAAAAGTAATAGTAATAATAAGTGCTACGGATGCTGAAGATAAAACAGATGAAAGCACAGTAGAAGAAAGAACAACAACTAAAAGTATATATGTTTTTGGATCATCATCTGTTATGTTTAGGCAAATTGCGTTAACTCCAGAAGTAAGATATCAAAGCGGAGAACTAGAGCTTAATTATAAAACAGAAGTAAGGAACGGATTATCAGAAACGGTTAATACAGCAGCAATAAATGTTGTTCCAAATATTGGTGGTTATTTAGACACCACAAGTATAAAAATAAATGATGTAGAAGTTACAAATGCAGTTTGTACAACACAAGAGTTTAGCAGCACTGATATGATTACAATAAGCCAAGCAACATTTGATAATTGTTCAAATTATGACGAAGAAAGCGAAATGGAAGAAATAACAGCATTCAAAGTTAATTTTGAAGTGAATAGTCAACAAACAATAGATGTTGAATATGTAGTTGTTCCAAAATTTCCTGAACAAGAAAACCCGAGCAGTGGTCAGTGGTCATATAGTTATACAACTTTTGCAGGAATAAGCTATCATGAAGATGGAGAAAGTGCCACACCATATGAAATAACAAACTTTGCAACAACAAGAATAGTACCAGATTCAATATCTTTAAGTGGAAAAATCTGGGAAGACTTTTCATACGATGGGCAGCGAGATGAAACAGAAAGAGAGTTGAGCAATATATCATTAAAGATATGTGATGCAACAGATGTTTGTTCTCCTAATGAAACAGTATCTGATGAAAACGGTAACTATATGTTTTATAACTTAGTTGCAGGCAGAACATATTATGTTATTGCAAGATATGATACAGAAAAATATTTCCCAACAAAAGTTGTGGAGGAGTTTAGTCCTGAGGAAAAATCTGTATTTACATCAGAAACAATAAATGAAATTGTAGTTGCAAAAAGTGCACTTTTTACTGTTACAGAAGATGGGACAGAAAATGTAAATTTAGGGCTAGCACTTAAAAAGATTTTCGCTTTATCAATTAACAAGTATATATCTAAAGTGGTAGTTAAAAGCCCTTTATCTCTTGATAAAGTATATGAGTATAATAAAACAAAAACTGTTAAAATAGATGTTAAAGATATGAGTAAAGTAAGTATAAAGGTAGTATATACACTAGAACTAGAAAATATTAAATACTATCCAGGATATGCTTTAAAGGTGGTGGATTATATACCTTATGGCATGGCATTCAATAATGAATATGATGAAAATTCAGGTTGGAGTTTAGACTCTAATGGTTTCTTGATAAATGAAAACCTTAAAAACACATTAATATATGGGGGAGAAAAGAAATATCTAACCATAGCATTTGATATAACGAGTAAAGAAGCAGGAGAGTTTGTAAACAGCGCAAGCGTTTATGACTTACAACCACTTACTTTAGGGACTGAAGAGTAGGGGGAGATGATAAAATGAAAAAGAAAATATTAATATTAGTAATCTTAATTCTATTATTATTTCCAATAAATATATTTGCTGAAACTGCAACTGCTTATTATAAAAAAGTAATGGATACAGATGGTTATGGTAGTGGCAAATATGGTAATAAAAACGCTGTTTACTTTTTAACAAAAGATATATATTCGCCTACAATGTCTTTTGCAACATTCCATATATATTATGTTAATGATAGCAACACCTATTATCAATCATACTGTGTTGAGCCAGGTACTGTTGCAAGAAATAATACAACATTTACACTTATTCCTTATGGTGATTATGATGACGAAGTAAGGATAGAAAAAAGTTATTTAAAAATGACATCAACTCAAATTGCACTTTTGAAAAAAGCAATGACATATTCTGGTGCGATGCAAAGTGCAAGCAAATCATCTATGGACACAGCTATTAGTAATATGGAATACCCTTGGCCATCAAGTGACTACCTTTATAAAAAAATACTTGCAAGAAGTATAGCAACACAAGGGCTTGTTTGGGAAATAGTTACTGGAGAGAGAACATCATTTGGTAGCTATGTTGGAGATAGAGTTAATTCAATACATGGAAAAACAAACTCATCATTTTGTTCTGCTTTCATAAATGGTGCAGCTTGTGGTGTAAATTACACCTCACCAGCAGATAATACTTATGTAAGCCAAGAATATAAAAGATTAGTAGATATGGCAAGCGTAGATGGAGTATATCCATCAAGATTTGATGCAACCAATGGAACGAATGGAACTAAATTAGTACTAAATTATGATGCTACGACTAAAAAATACATTGGACAAGTAAAAGTTACAAATAAGAGCTTTAAAAGATGTGTTGCAACATCAAGTAATGATGGAACAATATGCAGTATAGAGACAGAAGAAAATAGCGGCGTAACAGTATCCGTTGATTCAAATAACTTATTGACAATAAGATCAAGTAAATATATTGATGAATCTAATCCTGTTACGATAACTTATAAAAAGAGACAAAGCACTGGAACAACAATAAATTGGTACGACGACACAGATGCAACAGCTCAAACTCTTGTTAGATCAGAAGGCGGAGCACTTGTTTCTAAAATGTTAAATGTATACACACAAGAATTCGGCTTAAAAGTATTAAAAATTGATAGTATAACAAAGGAACCGATAAAAGATGTTGATTTTAATTTATATAGTAATAGTGCTTGTACAGGTACACCAATAGCATCGGAAACAACAGGTGTTAGTGGTATTGCAGAATTTACAGGATTAACAAGTTCAACAAAGGTGTACGTTAAAGAAGATGCATCAACTTCACCAACAGGTTATAAAATAAATAATTCTTGTATAGGAATAGTACCATCTAGTGATGTTGAAAACTTAACACCACTAGAGGTAGAAGAACAACCAACCCAGCTAATAATTAATAAAAAGGATGAAAGATTAGAGTTAATTACTGCATCAAATGCAAAATTTACATTAAAGAAAAAATCAAATAATACGTTAGTATATTTTACTGGTTCGAATGGATTATATAAATATTCAAGCACCAGTGAGGGAGCAATAGCAGAACTTGTTACAAAAAATGGGGCTTTCTCAATTTCCTATTTACCGATTGGAGATTATATTTTAACAGAAACAGAATCCCCAGAAGGATATACTCTACCAGAGGATGTTACTACAGATGTGAGTGTAAATAATACAGATAAAACAGTTATAATTTTAAATGGAATAGTCGGCGGTTTAGTATTCGAAAAAGTGGATGAAAATGGAACTTACTTATCAGGCGGCTTATTCAGTTTACAAAAGAAAATAAACAATGTTTATCAAGACGTGCTTCTAGAAGAAGAAAGCACAGGTGTATATAAATATAGTGCAGTAGAAACAGAAGAAACAGCCGCAACATTTAGCACATCTCAAGGAATCGGAGTAATACTAAATCTCCCAACAGGATTATACAGAATAGTAGAAAAACAAGCACCAGAGGGTTATGATTTATTAGATCAAGATGATGGCCCAAGTTTTAGTATTATTGAAGCAGGAGAAAACAATATAGTAAGAATGATAGACACTATGTCTACATCTACTGGTTCAGACGATAATGCAACACTAATAATAACAATTTCAACCGGTAGAAACGTTAGAAATTATTTCTTAATAATATCATGTATAATTTTAGGTCTTGGTGCAACACTGTTTATTAAAAGGAAATTAAAATAATAAAAAGCAAAATAATTTGCTTTTTTTGTTTAATATGTTAAAATATACTTAACAAACAAGAAGTTACATATTGAAAGGAGAATTCGCATGAAAATAACATCAGTGAAAGTAAAAAAAATAGAAAAGGAAAATTCCCGTTTAAAAGGTTTTGCATCAGTAGTGCTTGATGATTGCTTTGCAATATACGGGATAAGAATTCTTGAAAAAGAAGATAGATTTATTCTTGCTATGCCAAGCAGAAAAACATTAGAAGGACATGAAGATGTTGCACATCCGCTTAACCAAGAAACAAGAAAAATGTTTGAAGACGCAATATTTGAAAAATATAACGAAGAACAACCACAATAATTTGTAAAATAAGTTTACAGTATAAAATATAAGTATTGAAAACTAATTAAATTTTTGTTAAGTTATAATTGGTGAGGTCTATGAAAAAAAACAAGAGGGCAATAAAAAAAGGAATTAAGTATATTTTTATAACTTTTATTCTTCTTGCTGTTTCGTTTGTATTTTTATATAATATCTTAAATATTTTATTACAAATAAGTAAAAAAACAGCAGAAGAAAAAAATATGAAAAAGCAGATTTTAGAACTGAAAGAAGAAGAAAAAAATTTAAAAGACTCTATAATCAAGCTTAAAGATCCTGATTATGCAGCAAGATATGCTAGAGAAAAATACTTGTATTCTAAAGATGGAGAAAAAGTAATAAAAATTAAATAAACACAAATATGTGTTTATTTTAAAATTGGAGGGAATATGATTATATATGGAAAAAATGTTATTAAAGAATATTTAATTAATAATAAAAACATTATAAAAATAATTTTATCAAAGAATTTTAGTGATAAAGATATACTAGCTTTGATAAATAATAAAGACATTAATATAGAACTAGCAGATGATAAAAAAATTGATAATATAATAAAAGGAAATCATCAAGGCATTTTGGTAGAAATAGAAGAATATAATTATACAAAAGAAGAAGAATTATACAAAGATATAAATGATAAAACGTTAATTGTAATACTAGATCATATTGAGGATACACATAATTTTGGTGCAATAATTAGAACGTGTGAAGCGGCAGGAGTAAGTTATATGGTTATTCCAAACGACAGAGCAGTGCAAGTAAATTCGACTGTAATAAAGACAAGCGTTGGAGCAATAGAAAATATAAATATTATTAGAGTTCCAAATATAAATAATGTTATAAAAAAATTAAAAGAAAAAAATGTATGGATAGCAGGGACAACGCTTAATAATAGCGAAAAATATACACAGATAGATTATAACGGGCCTATCGCTGTTATTTTAGGAAACGAAGGGAAGGGAATCAGTAATTTGACAGAAAAATTATGTGATTTTCTTATTAAAATCCCTATGTTAGGTAAAATAAATAGTTTAAATGTATCTGTTGCAGCGAGCATTGTAATTTATGAGGTTTTAAGACAACGAAAGCAGGTGTAAAATGCAAAAAAAAGACTATTTAGTTAATGAAAACGACAGTGAATTACTATATTTAATATCTGAGAACAGTGAAGAAGCAAATAAAATACTATTTGATAAATATAAACCAATAATTGATTTGAAGGTTAAAAAATATATAAATTTAGTTTCAAATAAGGGTATTGATTATAGTGATTTATATCAAGAGGGGCTTATTGGTTTAAACGAAGCAATAAGAGATTATAATGAGAAGAAAGACTTTAAATTTTCAACATTTGCAACCCTTTGTATTGACAGAAAAATATGTTCAGCAGTTAGAAAAGCAAGTAGAAAAAAACACAGTATATTAAATGATTCATATTCTTTAGATTATGAAATGGATGATGATAAAAAGTACATTGACACAATTATTAATGATTTTGTAGAAAGTACAGAGGACACAATAATTAATAATGAAAAACAAGAAATATTAATAAAAAGATTATCAGAAGAATTAACTAATTTTGAAAAAAAAGTATTTAATTTAAGATTAAAAAATTTAACTAACAAAGAAATATGTGAAAAAACAGAAAAGAGCTATAAATCAATTGAAAGTGCAATATTTAGAATAAAAAGTAAAATAAGAAAGATTTTAAATGAAAATTATTGACTAATTGAATAATATGTGATAATTTATAAGTAAGAAACACAAAAGTGTTTTTTATTTTGAAAAAAAGGAGAGGATCTAATTGAAAAAAAATATAGATAAGAAAAGATCTTCAATAATTAATTTCTTTATAGATGTAAGAAAAGAACTACCAAAAATTAAATGGACTTCAAAGAAAGATGTTATAAAGTATTCTATAGCAACGATTGTATTTATAATATTTATATCATTATTCTTTTTTTCATTTGATTTATTAAAGCAGCTTGTGAATTATATAAAGGAGTTATTATAACATGGAAGAAAAAAAGTGGTATGTTGTAAACACATATTCTGGTCATGAAACAAAAGTAAAAGAAAAACTGGATATGAGAATAAATTCAATGGACATGGAAGAAAACATATTTAGAATAATAGTTCCTGAGAGAAAAGAAATTGAAATTAAAGACGGTACACAAAAAGAAAAACTTAAAAAAATGTTTCCAGGGTATGTACTAGTAGAAATGATTATGTCCGATGAATCATGGTATATTGTTAGAAATACTCCAGGTGTTACTGGATTCTTAGGTTCTAGCGGTAAAGGAGCAAAACCAGTTCCATTATTACAAAGTGAAATAGATAAAATATTTGAAGAAATGGGAATTAATAAGGTAAATGTAACTGCTAATTTTGAAGTCGGAGATAAGGTAAAAATTATTGATGGACCATTTAAACTTCTTGGTGGCAAAATAGTTGAAATAGATTTAGAAATAAGTAAAGCAAATGTATTAATAGATTTGTTTGGACAAGAGACAAATGTAGAACTTGATTTAGTTCAATTGGCAAGAGATTAAAAAGATATTGATTTTTAATGTAATACTATGTTAAAATGTTAAATGCAATTCTTTTTATATAAATAAATATTGAGGGAGGTATTAAAACTATGGCAAGAGAAGTAATGAAAGTATTTACACTACAATTACCAGCAGGTAGAGCAACACCAGCACCGCCAGTTGGAACAGCACTTGGACCTTTAGGTTTAAATTCTGGAGAGTTTTGTGTAGCATACAATGATGCAACGAAAGATAAGATGGGAGATATAATTCCGGTAGAAATAACAGTATATGATGACAGAAAGTACGATTTAAGATATTTAACACCACCAACATCATTTTTATTAAAAAAATTTACTGGGATTAAAGCAGGCTCTGCAAAAGGATCAACAGAGACAGTAACAACAATTTCAAAAGAAAAAATAAAAGAAATAGCAGAAATAAAATTACCAGATTTAAACGCATACAGTATAGATGATGCAATAAAAATTGTGTCTGGAACTGCAAAAAACATGGGTATAAAAGTAGAAGAATAGTAAATAAGTGGGAGATAGTAATCGTTATTACCACAAGGAGGAAAAATGAAAAAGCACAGTAAAAAATACAATGAAATAGCAAAAAAAGTAGAAAGAGACAAGTTTTATAGTATTGAAGAGGCAATAAAACTTGTAAAAGAGACAAATATTACAAAATTTGATAGTACAATAGAAGTGGCTGTTAAACTAAATATGGATTCTAAAAAAACAGATCAACAAATAAGAGGCGCAATGGTTTTACCAAAAGGCACAGGAAAAAATAAAAAAATATTAGTTTTAGCAAAGGGAGACCAAGCAAAACAAGCAATAGATGCTGGAGCAGAATATGTCGGTGATGTAGACATGATTACAAAAATAGAAAAAGAAAACTTTTTTGATTTTGATATTATAATATCAACACCAGAAATGATGCCATTACTTGGTAAATTGGGTAAAATTTTAGGGCCTAAAGGACTAATGCCAAACCCAAAAACAGGAACAGTAACAATAGATGTGAAATCAGCAGTAGATGCAGTTAAAAAAGGAAGAATAGAGTATAAAACTGATTCTTTTGGTAATTTGCAAACAATTATAGGAAAAACATCTTTTGAAGAAAAAGATTTGTTAGAAAATATCAATGCTTTAATAGATATAATAACCAAATCAAAACCAAGTAGTGTTAAAGGATTATATCTAAAAAGCATATCAATCTCTTCAACAATGGGACCAGGTATAAAAATAGATTTAAATTCATTGACAAAAGAAAGTAAGTAATATATAATTAATAAGCGAAAGCCGTAGACAGTAGGTGTCCGTATGGACCTAACATTCCTACCGAGGATTAATATACATAAAAGTATAAATACCCTCATGTCTACATGAGGGTTTTAATTTTATATAAGGAGGTGTGTTGTGGCAACACAAAAAATATTAGATGAAAAGCAACAAGTTATTGATGAAATTGTAGATAAAATAAAAAAATCATCAAGCATAGTGTTTTTTGATTATAGAGGATTAAAAGATAAAGATATTGCACAGTTAAGAAGAAATTTAAAAAATATAGATTCTGAAATGAAAATATATAAAAACACTTTAACTGAAAGAGCATTGCAAAACCTAAAAATATCTATGGATGATGTGTTAGAAGGACCATCTGCAATAGCAATATCAAAAGATGAAATTTCACCAATTAAGGTAATATATGATTTTGCAAAGAAAAATGATATATTGAAAATTAAAGGTGGAATATTAAATGGTAAAGTAATTTCAGTTGATGAATTAAATTCATTATCACAAATACCATCAAGAGAAGGATTATTAACTATGTTAGCTGGAGGATTAATAGGGGTTGTAAGAGATTTATCAATAGCATTAAATTTATATGCCGAGAAAGGTGAAAATAAATAAGGAGGAGAAAATGGCAAAATTAACAAAAAAAGCATTTATTGATGCACTAAAGGAAATGACTATTCTTGAAGTAAAGGAATTAGTTGACGCAATGAAAGAGGAATTTGGAGTAGATCCAAGTTCAGTTGCGGTTGCAGCAGCACCACAAGTACAGGAAGCAGCTACTGAAGAAAGTTCAACAGCAACAGTAGTATTGAAAGATGCGGGTGGAACAAAAATACAAGTTATTAAAGTAATTAGAGATGTTACTGGACTTGGTTTAATGGAAGCAAAAGCAATTGCAGATAATGGTGGTAATGTTAAAGAGAATGTTGCTCGTGATGAGGCAAATGATATTAAAGCTAAGCTTGAAGAAGCAGGCGCAACAGTAGAACTTCAATAATAAAATTAATTAACTACAGGATACTGTAGTTTTTTTGGAGGTAAAATGGACCATTACTTTACAAATAACAATTTAAAAAATAAAATCAAAAAAATCGATGTTAATATTAACAATACAAAATTTTATTATTATACAGATAACGGTGTGTTTTCAAAGAAAAAAATAGACTTTGGTACAGAGTTGCTACTAACATCTTTTTCATTTATTAATAAAGAATCAAAGGTATTAGATATTGGTACTGGTACAGGGGTAATTGGATTATATTTTGCAAAACAGGGATTTAAAATTGTTGATATGGTTGATATAAACACAAGAGCAATAGAGCTTGCAAAAAAAGCGGCACAAGATCAAAATCTAACAGTTAATGTATATGAAAGTGATTGTTATGAAAAAGTTGAAAATAAATATGATTATATTATAACTAATCCCCCAATAAGAGCTGGTAATAAAGTAATATATAAAATATTAATTGAAGCAAATGATAATTTAAATAAAAGTGGAGAGCTTTGGTTTGTAATTAGAAAAAAACAAGGGGCAGAAACTGCAATAAAAAGAATCAAAGATATTTATAATATCAGTATTATTAATAAAAAAACAGGATTTTATGTAATAAAGTGTAAAAAAAGATAATTTTTTATAAAAAAGCATTGACATATATTCATTTTTTTTGTATCATCTTAAATTGGTACTATGTTCTTTGATGAGGACATGTTCTTTGAAAAAATTTATTATATAGGGGTGGAAACAAGTGGCTTATAAATTAAAAAAGTATGGTTATTATAGAGAAAGAAGAAGCTTTTCTAAAATAGAAAATTCATTAGAAATAAATGAATTATTAGAAATTCAAAAGAAGTCATATGAGTGGTTTCTAACAAATGGAATAAAAGAAGTGCTAGAAGAAATTTTCCCAGTAGAAAATTTCTCTCGCACTCTTTCGCTTGAATTTGGAGAATATTCATTTGATGAACCAAGATATTCAATTAAAGAGTGTAAAGAGAAAAAAACAACATATGCATCACCATTAAAAGTACAAACACGCTTATTCAATAATGAAACCGGGGAAGTTAAAGAGCAAGAAGTATTTTTAGGAGATATGCCTTTAATGACGGATTCAGCAACATTTGTAATAAATGGTTCTGAACGTGTTGTTGTATCTCAACTTGTTAGATCACCAAGTGTTTATTATGGTAGAGAAATAGATAAAAATGGAAGAATGATATTTACATCACAAATAATACCAACAAGAGGCACATGGTTAGAATACAAATTAAATAGTAAAGATGCAGTAGATGTAAGAATTGATAGAAACAGAAAAGTATCAGTTACAACATTTTTAAGGGCATTTGGACTATCATCTGATGAAGATATATTAAAATTATTTGGTGAAGATGAATATTTAAAAAACACATTATCTAAAGATTCAATAAAAAATAAAGATGAAGCTTTAATAGAAATATATGAAAAATTAAGACCAGGAGAACCAGCAACATTAGATAGTGCAAAGAATCAACTAATAACAAGATTTTTTGATGCATTTATATACGATTTGGCTAAAGTAGGTAGATATAAGTTCAACAAAAAATTAAATGTATTAGGCAGACTTATAAATCAAAAATTAGCTGAAGATATTAAAATTAGCAAAGAAGAGACAATAAAAAAAGGAACAAAAGTTACAAAAGAAATAATAGAAAAGATAAAACCTGTATTTGAAAAAGGATATGGAATTTTTGATGCACCGTATAACAGTGATTTAGATACATTTAATAAAGTGCAAATAGTAAAAATATTTTCACCTAAAAACCCAGATAGAATTATTAATGTAATTGGTAATGATCAAAGTATTAGCATTAAGAGATTAACTATATCGGACATATATGCTTCAGTATCATACTACTTAAATTTACTCGAAGATGTAGGGCACATTGATGAGATTGATCATTTATCTAATCGTAGATTAAAACAAGTTGGTGAATTACTACAAAATCAATTTAGAATTGGTGTTACACGTATGGAAAGAGTTATTCGTGAAAGAATGACAACAATGGATATATCAACAGTAACACCTAAAACACTAATTAATATAAGGCCAATAACTGCAATAATAAAAGAGTTTTTTGGTAGTAGCCCACTTTCACAATTTATGGACCAAATAAATCCTTTATCAGAATTAAATAATAAAAGACGTTTATCTGCTTTAGGACCTGGTGGACTATCAAAAGATAGGGCAGCAATTGAAGTAAGAGATGTAAATCCATCTCATTATGGAAGAATATGTCCTATCGAATCACCAGAGGGCCCGAATGTTGGATTAATTGTAGCACTTGCAAATTATGCAAAAGTAAATGATTATGGTTTTATAATGACTCCATATAGAAAAGTGGAAAACAAAAAATTATTAAATAAAATAGATTATTTAACAGCTGACGAAGAAGGAGATTATGTAATCGCGCAAGCAACTGTAAATCTAAAAAAGAATGAAATAATAGATGAAAAAGTGACGGCACGTAAGTTTGGAGAAGATATAATTGCTAAGGCCGAAGAAATAAATTATATAGATGTTTCTCCACAACAAATTGTATCTGTAACAACAAGCTGTATACCATTCTTAGAACATGATGATGGTGCAAGAGCACTAATGGGTGCAAACATGCAACGTCAGGCATTACCATTATTAAAAACAGAAGCACCAATAGTAGGAACAGGAATAGAAGCAATAGCAGCCAAAGACAGTGGAGTAGTAGTAGTATCGAAAGCAGATGGTATAGTTGAATATGTTGATGGTAAAAAAATAGTAATAAAAAATGCAAAAGGAAAAGATATATATTTACTTAAAAACTTTGAAGGTTCAAATGCAGGAACGTGTTATCATCAAAAAGCAATAGTGAGAATAGGTGATAAAGTAGAATATGGTCAAGTAATTGCAGATGGGCCAAGCACAGATATGGGAGAAGTGTCATTAGGTAAAAATGTAGTTATAGCATTTATGAATTATAATGGATACAACTATGAAGATGCAATTATAATAAACGAAAGATTAGTATATGAAGATGTTTATTCATCAATATATATTGAAGATTTTGAGGTGCAATGTAGGGATACCAAACTTGGACCAGAAGAATTTACTCGTGATATTCCAAATGTTTCTGAAGAAAGTAGAAAAAATTTAGATAATAATGGAATAATAAGAATAGGTACAGAGGTAAAAGAAGGAGATATTTTAGTTGGTAAAGTGACTCCAAAAGGTGTGGTTGAACTTACATCTGAAGAAAAGTTATTACATGCAATTTTTGGTGAAAAAACAAGGGAAGTTCGTGACACATCTCTACGTGTTCCACACGGTGTAACAGGTGTTGTACATGACATAAAGGTTTACACAAAGAAAGATTCAGATGAATTACCAAGTGGAGTTAGTAAAGAAATAAGAGTATATATTGCTCAAAAAAGAAAAATACAA
>CAYNHX010000010.1:17440-17939 GCA_964397275.1 uncultured Muribaculaceae bacterium
AGATGGAACACCAGTAGACATAATACTTAATCCTCTTGGAGTGCCTTCTCGTATGAATCCAGGGCAGGTATTAGAAATGCATCTAGGCATGGCGGCAAAAAAATTGGGAGTTCATACAGCGACACCTGTATTTGATGGAGCAAGCTGGGAAGACATTCAGGAAATGATGAAAGAAGCAAAAATGGATCCAGATGGAAAAACAATTTTATATAATGGTATGACAGGTGAAAAATTTGATAACAGAGTAAGTGTTGGTGTAATGTATATGATTAAGCTTGATCATATGATCGACGATAAATTACATGCACGTGCAACAGGACCTTATTCTCTTGTCACTCAACAGCCTCTTGGAGGTAAAGCACAATTTGGTGGACAAAGATTTGGTGAAATGGAAGTTTGGGCATTATATGCTTATGGAGCAGCAAATGTTTTACAGGAGATATTAACAGTTAAATCAGACGATGTAATTGGTCGTGTAAAAGTATATGAAGCCATTGTA
>CAYNHX010000011.1:0-17344 GCA_964397275.1 uncultured Muribaculaceae bacterium
TAGATTAACTGAAGAAATAAGAGAAGCAATAAAAAGTAAAAACTTTGAAAAATATAAAGAAAACTTTATTAGTAATTATAAAAATTAATATTGTTAAATAGCATATATTATGATAAAATAGCAATATATAATAAAGGAGGTTGTTTATGGATAATAACAATCAAGATTTAGATAATAATTATGAACAAAATGACAATTATAGTAGCAACTTATTTCCAGAACTAGACCAAATGAAAGAAATTGATAATGCAGAAAAAATGAATAATTTTCAAGATAAATTATCATTAGAAACAGAAGAAGAAGTACCAGAAGAAGATAAAATAAGTTTAGATATAAAACAAAAAGAAACTAAAAAAGATAAAGATGTTTATGATTCAATTATGAATCCAAAAAAGCCAAAAAAAGAAATAAATATAACTCCAGTATTTTTAATATTTATTGTTATTGTAGTAATATTAGCAGCATATTTTGGTATTAAAAGTAAATATGTGAATCTAGATAATATCAAAAGTTATTTTAAAGATAATAAATTGGTGTGTACTAAAACAGATGATTATGGTACATATAGTGTTAATATAATGCATGAATTTAAATATAGATTTAATAAAGTAAATCATATTGCAAGTTTTTACACTTTTTTGTCTGATGACCCGGAAGAGTTAAATAAAATTTCAGAAGAAAATAGTGCAATAGTAACTAATGCAATCGGATTTAAAGGCATAAAATATGAAGAAGAATTAAGCGAAACCGATTATTATTTTTTAGCGGTATATGACTTATCAAAAATAAATTTTAAGTCTGTACTTAAAAAAAATAATTCTAATTTAAATAATTCTGATCAAAACAGAGTAACATTTATTGATATTTCAAATAATATGTTAATAGATAATGTAGAGTTTGAATATGATAATAATGATTATTCGTGTGCTAGATAAAAATACTAATTAGTATTTTTTAATTTTATGATATAATAAATTAAATTTGGAGGATACCATGGAAAAAGATGAACAACAAATTGTTAGGGAAGAAAAGTTAAAAAAATTAAAAGAAGAGCATATAAATGTATATCCGGAAAAATATGCAAAAACACATTCATTAAAAGAAGCACATATTCTTGAAGATGAAATTAAAGACATTTCTATAGCAGGAAGAGTTATGCTTAAAAGAAAAATCGGGAAGATTACTTTTGCAGAGTTAAGAGATATACAAGGTAGAATGCAAATTTGTTTTAAGCAAGATGAACTTGGTGATAATTTATATGAACAAATAAATGAAACACTTGATATTGGAGATTTTATTGGTGTAGTTGGAGAGACATTTACTACTCAAACTGGTGAAAAAACACTTAGAGTAAAAAAATACACATTTTTAGGTAAATGTTTAAGACCACTTCCAGATAAGTTTCATGGAGTGGCAGACCAAGAAATAATATATCGAGAAAGACATCTTGATTTAATAATGAATCAAGAGTCAAAAGATAAATTTTTATTAAGATTTAAATTAACAAAATTAATTAGGAATTATTTAGATAATAATAATTTCATTGAAGTAGAGACACCAATATTACAAAATAAAGCATCAGGTGCTATTGCTAAACCTTTTGTTACTCATCATAATGCACTTGATATGGATATGTATTTAAGAATATCTCCAGAATTAACATTAAAGAAGTTAATTGTGGGTGGTTTTGAACATGTGTATGAACTTGCAAGAAATTTTAGGAATGAAGGCATAGACCCAAATCACTTACAAGATTTTACTATGATTGAAGGTTACAGTGCATATTGGAATTATGAAGATAATATGAAATTTTTAAAAAAAATGATGCAAAGTATTATTAATGATTTATTTGGAACTTATGTTGTTAATATAGATGATAAAGAAATAGATTTTTCAGGAGAATGGCCAGTTGTGATATATAGAGACTTATTATTAAAAGATTGTAATATAGATATAGATCAATTTAAAACTGCAGAATCTTTAAAACAAGAAATATTAAATAAAAATATAGTACTTGATATTGATAATATTGATACATTAGGTAGAGGTAATTTAATTGATCAATTATATAAAAAAGTTAGTAGACCTAATATTATTAATCCAACATTTTTAATTAAACATCCAATTGATTTATCACCACTAGCAAGAGCAAATGATAATAATAAAGATTTAACAGATAGATTTCACCTTATTGTAAATGGTCAGGAAATAATCAATGGCTATTCAGAGCTTGTTGATCCAGCAGAACAAACGAAAAGATTTATTGAACAAAATAAATTAAAAGACAATGGTGATGAAGAGGCAATGGAAATTGATTATGAATATATTACTGCAATGGAATATGGTATGCCACCAATATCAGGTTGGGGTATGGGTATTGATAGATTAGTACAATTTCTTACTAATTCATATAATGTAAAAGATACAGTACTATATCCAATATTAAAACCTAAAGAAAATATAGAAAAGTAACTTTGTTACTTTTTCATTGTTTTATTTTCACTAATATGATAAAATTATAAAGAAAATAGGTGATATAAATGGATGAACAAAATAATAATACTAACAAAGAAATAGAAGAACCAGCAATAAATGTTGATGAGATATATGATGGAAAATTAAATCAAACTATTATTATAGATCCTGTTTCACAAAAAGAGGTAATAGTTAAGAATACTAGAAAACCCCATATACCATTTTTTTCATTAATATTAGCAATATTAGTATTATTTATATTTTTTACTTATAAAAAAATTGATTACATAGAACTAATTAATAAGTATACAAATGAAATATTAAATAAAAAAGACAAAGAGGTAACCACAAAAAAAGCAACAACTATTAAATCTGAAATTAGAACATTATCATGTACATATCAAGCTTTATATAATGGAATAACAATAAATAATACTATTTCTATTAAAGAAACAGATGATGTTATTACAACAAATAGTCATACATATAATTATACTTTAAGTGATCAAACATTTATTAATAACTATAATACATTTTTAACATATTTTGATAGTATATATGAAAAATTAAATAATACTAGAGGATTAAATGTAGATTATAATAAAGTTACAAATGGATTTTCATTAAAAGTAGTTGGTTTTTATGATATACTAGATTTTGGAACAACTTCTGCAACATATGAAAATGAAAACGAATATAAATCAAGCTTAACAATGATAAAAACAGATACAATTGATAGTTTAAAACTAAAATATGAAACAATTGGTTATACATGTAATTTAGAATAGGAGGCATTATATGATTAACGAGTTTAAAAAATTTATATCGAGAGGAAATGTAATTGATTTATCAGTAGGTATAATTATTGGTAGTGCATTTACTAAAATAGTTAATTCAATAGTAAATGATATGATTATGCCATTTATTGGTGTACTTACTGCAGGTATTAATTTTGCTGATATAAAGATAAATCTTGCATCACTTGCAAAAGCACTTGGTAATAAAAGTATACCTAAAGAAGGTATATATATGTCATTAGGATTATTTATTAATGCAGTAATAGAGTTTTTAATAATAGCAATAACAGTATTTCTAATAATCAAGGTTATTAATAAGAGTAAAGAAAAAGTAGAAGAATTAAAGAAAAAAGAGATTAAAAAAGAAGAAGCAAAAAAAGCAGAAGATGTAGTATTATTAGAAGAAATAAGAGACTTATTAAAAAAGAAAAAGTAAAAGCATTAATTTGCTTTTACTTTTTTTAATTATGTTATATAATATTTTATAGTTATTAAACATTATGGAGGATTCAATGAAAAAAGTATTGTGGTTATTTACAAAATTATTTATAGGTATAGGATTATTAGTATTTATTAGTGTTTTTTTGCTTAAAGATCTTAATTTTGGTCTGGATTTAAAAGGTGGCTTTGAGATATTATATAAAGTAGAAAAGACTGACAAAAAAGATTTACAAACATCAGATATGGAAAGCACATATAATACTTTAATATCTAGAATAGATAAATTAGGTGTCAGTGAACCAGAAGTTACTATAGAAGGCAAAAATATAAGAGTAAAATTAGCAGGAGTCACCAATAGTGATAAAGCAAGAGATGCATTATCTATGATTGCTGATATTTCTTTTAGAGATACTAAAGACAATTTACTTATGAGTAGTAAAGTTATTAAAAATGCAAAATTAGGTTCTGATAATGCGGGTAAACCAGCAATAGCACTTAGTATTAGAGATAAAGATAAATTTTTAGAAGTTACAACAGATATTAGTAAAAAAACTGATAATGTAATTGTAATTTGGAGAGATTTTAAAGAGAATGTAGATACTTTTGAAAGCGTAAAAGATACTTGTGGTAGTGAAGGAAATAATTGTTTAAGTGCTGCAACTGTTACACAAGGATTTTCTAGTGATGTAATTATTACTGGTAATTTTACTACTGAGGATGCAAAGACATTAGCAACTGCTATTAATTCTGGATTTACTAATACTAAATTAGAAGAAATATCATCTCAGACAGTTAATGCATCATTTGGTGCTAATACATTAAATAAGACTTTATTTGCAGGTATTATTGGTCTTATTGGTATAATTATATTTATGACGCTTATTTATCGTTTATCAGGCTTTATTTCAAGTTTAATATTATCATTTTATTTGTTTTTCGTACTTGGAATATTTTGGGTAATAGGTGGTGTACTTACATTACCAGGAATAGCAGCAATTATATTAGGAATAGGTATGGCAATTGATTCTTGTTGTATTACACTAGAAAGAATTAAAGAAGAATTAAGAAAAGGTAAAACATTAGATAATGCAGTTAAAGAAGGTAATAAAATGTCTTTTGCATCTATATTTGATGCAAATTTTACAACTTTACTTGCAGCAGTAATATTATTTATTTTTGGTGAAAGTACTGTTAAAGGTTTTGCAACAATGTTAATAATTACAATAGTAGTAACTATGTTAATAATGGTTTATTTATTAAGATATATTTTAAATAAATTTATTACAACAGGATATTTTGATAATAAAATCACTACATTACTTGGTGGATATAAAAAAGGTACTAAATCTAGAAATTTTATTAAAGCTACTAAATATTGTTTTGCAATAACAATTTTAATAATAGTCGTTGGTTTAACAATGTTTATTAAAAATGGATTGAATTTAGGAATTGATTTTAGAAGTGGATCCGATATCACAATTATTGCTAAAAATAATATTACTATAAATGAAATAAAAAATGATTTAAAAGAGTTGGGATACAAAAAAATAGTATTATCTGAATTAAAAAATAATAAAACAGTGTATATAAGAATGAATGGTGTTTTAAATAGTAAAGATGTAAAAAAAGTTAATAAGTATTTTACATCAAAATATGAAGCTAAAACAGAAATAGGAATAGTATCTAATTTAGTAAAAAAACAACTTGTTAGAAATGCAATACGGGCTTTAATATTTGCATCAATTGGTATGATTATATATATGACAATTAGATATAAATTATCATTTGCAATGGTAACTATTTCAGCATTATTACATGATGTATTAATAATAATATTTGCATTTGCAATAACCAGATTAGAAGTTAGCTCTATATTTATTGCTGCACTTTTAACAATAATTGGTTATTCAATTAACAATACAATTATCGTATTTGATAGAGTTAGAGAAAATTTAAAAGGAAAAATAAAATTAAATAAAGAAGAGTTTGTTGCGTTAGTTAATAAAAGTATTACAGATATATTTAAAAGAGCATTTTTTACTACAATTACTACAATAATACCAATAGTATCATTAATAGTATTTGGTTCTACAAAAGTATATACTTTTAATTCAGCACTTCTAATTGGATTAATAGCAGGGACTTTTTCATCACTTATTTTGGCACCTCAATTATGGTATTTAATTGAGAAAAAGAAAAGAGTAAATAGCAAATAGGAGGATATTTATGATATCTGCAGAAAAAATTACTACTATTGAAGAACTTATTTCAAAATTAAAAATATATATTAATTCAGAAGATGAATTAAATAAAATTAAAAAGGCATATGATTTCGCATATGATACTCATATAAATAAAAAAAGATTAAATGGTGAAGCTTTCATTCTTCACCCACTTAATGTAGCTTATATATTAGCAGGTATTTATTCAGACAGTAAAACAATAATTACTGCTCTTTTACATGAGGTAATAAGTTTAAATAATGTAAGTATAGAAGAAATAGAAAAGTTATTTGGAAAAGATATAGCGTTTCTAGTTAATGGAATAACAAAGATTAATAGATTAAGTATGTCTGCAGAAAGTGAAGCAACAATAAATTATTATAAAAAAATAATAGTGGGTTTAGCATCAGATGCTAGAATAATTTTAGTTAAGCTTGCAGATAGATTATATAACATGCGAACATTATATATATTACCTTTAAATAAACAAAAAGAAAAAGCAAAAGAAACACTAGAAATATTAGTACCTATTGCACATAGATTAGGTATAAAAAAAATAAAAGGAGAATTAGAAGATTTATCACTTAGATATTATAAACCAGATATTTATAACGATATATTAGAAAGACTAAATGAGAGTAGAGAAGAACTTGATGATTCTGTAAAAAATATGATGAATAGAATATCAAATATTTTAAATGAAAATAATATTCCACATGAAGTAAAAGGAAGAACAAAAAGTATTTATAGTATATATAGTAAACTTGCTAATGGAAGAACATTTAATGATATATATGATATATTAGCACTTCGTTTTATTGTGAATTCAGAACAAGAATGTTATTTAGCACTTGGTTTAATACATGCAAAATATAAACCAATCCCTAAACGTTTTAAAGATTATATATCAAGACCAAAATCAAATATGTATCAATCATTACATACATCAGTATTTGGAGATAATGGAAAAGTATTTGAAATTCAAATAAGAACACATGATATGGACAATATTGCAGAATATGGTTTCGCATCACACTGGTCATATAAAGAAAGATCAAAGAGTAGTAAAGATATATTTGAACAAAAACTAGGAGTATTTAGAGATATATTAGAGTTAAATGAAGATGATATTAGTAATGAAGAATTCGTAAAATCTGTAAAATCAGATGTATTAGTTAATGAAATGATATATGTATATACTCCAAAGGGTGATGTTATCGAATTACCAATTGGTTCAACTCCAATTGATTTTGCATATAAAGTTCATAGTAATATTGGTAATACAATGATTGGTGCAATAGTAAATAATAATATTGTGCCTTTAAACCATATTTTAAACGATGGAGACATAGTAAAAATAAATACTAATAAAAATAGTAAAGGGCCTAGTAAAGAGTGGATTAATATTGCTTATACAGCTAATGCAAAAAGTAAAATTAGAAACTTCTATTCAAAAATAAATAAAGATTATTTACAAATTAGAGGCAAAGAAATATTAAATAAAGTATTACAGAAAAGAAAAATTAGTATTAATAGTTTTTATAGTGATGAAAACATTAAAACAATATTAGAGGAGTTAAGTCTTGAAAATATTGATGATTTATATTATCAAATATCTAAGAATAAAAATATAATAAAAAATATTATCAATGTATATATAAAAAAGAATAATATTATAGATGCAGACATTATAAAAAAACTAATTGGCAAACAATCAAATATAAAAACTGAAAATAATGATGTTTTAGTTGATAATGTTAGTTATATTAAAACTAGTTTAGCAAATTGCTGTATGCCTGTAAAAGGTGATGAAATAGTAGGTTATATAACAATAGGTAATGGCATTACTGTACATAGAGAAGTATGCTACAATATTAGTAAAATAAAAGATAGAAAAATTAAAGTAGATTGGAATAATGAAATAGAGAAAAAATATAAAACTAAAATAAAAGTAACAACAAATACAGATAAAGACTTATTAATGGACATATTAGCAAAAACATCCTCATTAAATATAAGTGTATTTAGTTTTAAAAAATTAGTTAGTGAAATTAATATTGATTATGAACTTACTATAAATGTACAAAATACTGATTCAATATCAAAATTAGTAAATTCATTAAAACAAATTAATAGTATTCTAGATGTTGAAAGGATATGTGAATAATGAGATTAATTTTACAAAAAGTTGATTATGCTAAATTAAGCGTTAATAATAAATTAGTTAGTAAAATTAATAACGGGTTACTTGTATTTATTGGTTTTTCAAAAGAAGATAATGAAAATAATTTTCAAAAAATAATAAATAAAATTATTAATTTAAGAATATTTATGGATTCTAATGATAAAATGAATGTATCAGTTAATGATATAAATGGTGATGTAATGTTAGTATCACAATTTACTTTATATTCAAAATTAAATGGTAATAGACCGTCATTTAGTGATGCTTTAGAGTATGATAAAGCAGAAAATTTATATAATATTTTTTGTAAAAATTTCGAAAATAGTTATAAAAATGTGAAAAAAGGTGTTTTTGGTGCTAAAATGATAATAGAGTTAGTAAATAGTGGACCAGTGACAATTATGTTAGAAGGAAAGGAGATATAATTATGAATAAATGGTTTAATAATAAGCTACTAAATGCTGTGCTAATATTAATTATTATTTATTTAGTATATTTATTAAAAGATGCTTGGTTACCAATATATCATAAATTAATTATGGCATTATCTCCATTTGTAATAGCATTTGTAATAGCATATGTACTTTATCCATTTTTAAAATGGTTTCAAAGAAGAAAAGTTCCAAAATGGTTAGGAGTATTAATAATATTAATAGTAATAATTACAACAACATCTCTTACTTTATATTATTTAGTACCACTTTTAATAAAACAATTAATACAACTAGCAAGTAGTTTATCTATATTTGTATCAGAGATAACTAAAAAATATAATTTAGATTTTTTAAATATTGATAGTAAACTTGGTATTTATGTAGACAAACTAACCTCATCATTTAGTGATTATATTATGACTGGATCATTTATAAAACTAATTACATCATCTGTTAGTTATATTACAAATACTGTAATAATACTAATTGTATCAATATATATGCTTTATGATATGGATAACTTTAGGAAATGGATAAAAGACCAAATAAAAAATAATAAAATATATAATTTATTAAAAACATTTGATAAAGAAATATATTTATATTTAAAAGGAATGGGCACAGTAATGATAATTCAATTTTTTGAATATTCATTAGCATTTTTATTAATTGGACATCCAAACTTTTTATTTATTGGATTTTTAGCAAGTGTAACAACAGTTATTCCATATATTGGTGGATTTTTAACAAATATATTTGCAATAATAATAGCGTCTGTTATAAGTACTGATTTATTAATATTAACAATAATATTGTCAGTAGTATTACCAAATATAGATGGATATTTAATATCTCCTAAAATATACAAAAAAACAAATAGAATATCACCTCTATTAACAATATTTGCAGTATTTACATGTGGTATATTCTGGGGATTCTTAGGTATAGTAATATCAATACCACTTACAATAATAATAATATCTACATATAAAATGTATAAAACTGAAATCTCAGAAAAAATATTTTATAAAAAAGAAAAAAATAATAATTGAGGTGTTTATGAAAAATAATAAAGCATTTACATTAATTGAATTAATAGCAATAATATCTATAATAGCAATAATTCTATTATTAGCATTTACAAATATTAATAAAATACAGCAAAATAGAAAAGAAAAACTATATGAAGACTTACAAAAAGTAGTAATAAGTGCTGCAAAAGATTACTATGAAAAAAATAGTAGTTTATTACCACCAGTGGATGAACAAAGATATATAACAGTAGAGGAGCTAATAACTTATAAGTTTTTAGAAGACAATATAGTAAATCCAATAACAAATGATTCTATAAATATAAAAAATTTGTGTGTTACGGTTAAAAAGGAAACAGACGGGAAGTTTACATATACTTTTAAAACAACAGTTAATGACTGTGTAACAATAACAACAACACCATAGTAAAAATAAAAGATTGTATTTTAAAAATAAATTGTGTATAATTTAATTATAGGAGAGTGTATAAATATATGAATAAAAAAGCATTTACTTTAGTAGAACTTTTAGCAGTAATAGTAATTATTGGAATAATACTTCTTATTGCAATACCAAGTGTTACAAAAATAGTTACACAAGCTAAAAAGGATACATTAGTATCTAGTGCAAAGTTGATTGATAGATCAATAAAAACAGATTACGCAGCAAGTGGTGCAACTGAATATAAAATGGACAATAATGGTAAATTATGGAGAATTAAGAGTGGTGTTGATGATTTTGAAATAAAATATACCGGTAAAGTACTACCAATAAATAATAATAATGTATTTTTTGTATATAATATTATAAATGGAACAGTATATATTTTTGAAGGAGCATTATGTGAAAAAACAGAAAATTATTGTATTTCTACTGGAACAACAATTTCAAAATTAGTAGCTACAGATGTAGTACCTATTAATGATGTTGTTGATGATACCTGCTTTGAATTTACCCCTGAGACCAAGACTATTACAAGTTATAATAATTCTTGTCCTAAGGCAGTTACTATCCCAAGCAAAATTAATGGTGTCGATGTTTTAATAATTGGTAATGCTGCATTTGAAAATAAAGGATTAACAAAAGTAACAATACCAAGTGGTGTAACAACAATAGAACCCAGTGCATTTAGTAATAATGAATTAAGTAGTATAACAATACCAACTACAGTTACAACAATAGGTGATGGTGCATTTTATAGTAATGATATAACTAGTGTGACAATACCAAATAGTGTTACAACAATTGGGTTACAAGCATTTTCTGCTAATCAACTAACTAGTGTAACACTAGGAAGTAGTGTATCTTTAATTGATCAATATGCATTTTCAAATAATTTAATAACAAATATAATAATACCAAACAGTATATCAATTTTAGACTCATATGCTTTTGAAAACAACAGAATAACTGCGGGTAATGCAATTATACAAAAAGCATCAGGTGCCTTTACATTAGGATTTTATGTATTTATGAATAATGGATCTAACGGTACAGAAACAATAGAACCAACATATCAGCCATAAAAATAATATATAAGAGCATATTTATATATGCTTTTTTCTTGTTTTAAAATTATTAATTGTGTATAATATAAATATAGGAGATAAAAAATATATGAATAAAAAAGGATTTACATTAATAGAACTTTTAGCAGTAATAGTGATACTTGCAATAATACTTCTTATTGCAATACCAAGTGTTACAAAAATAGTAACACAAGCAAGAAAGGATACTTTAGTATCTAGTGCAAAATTGATTGATAAGTCAATTAGGGCTGATGCTGTCTCATCTGGTGCAAAATATTATAAACTAACAGATGCTGGTAAATTATATAGATCTAATTCAAGCTATGAAGCAGTAGAAGAGATAAAGTATAGTGGGAAAGTATTACCAAGAACCGCACAAGTAATATTTACATATATTAGTTCTAATGGTAATATATATATTTCTTTTGGTGCTTTGTGTGAAAAGTCAAAGAATTATTGTATTGGCGCATCGATAATTCTTTCTGATGTAATAAAAGATGATATAAATCCAATTGAAACTGCAACTGAAGACCCAGAGGGTATTGATGTAGAAGATTCTTGCTTTATTTTTGCTAATGGGACAATTAACTCATATTTAGATTCTTGTAGTAAAACTGTAAATATTCCAAGCACAATTAATGGTGATTCAGTTGTTACAATTGGAGATAATGCATTTAAAAACAAACAATTAATTAGTGTAACAATACCTAATAGTATAACCGAAATAGGAGATCTTGCATTTGAAGGGAATAACTTATATAGTATTTCTATTCCAAATAGTGTTACAACAATTGGTGTTATGGCATTTGCAGATAATGCTTTAACAAGTGTTACTCTTCCAAATAATATTGCAACTATAGCAAGTGGATTGTTTTATAATAATAATATAGTTGGTATATCAATACCTTCTAGTGTAACGGAGATACAATTACAAGCATTTATGGGTAATAATATAGTAAATTTAGCAATACCAAATTCTGTAACCATATTAGGAATGAATTGTTTTATGCAAAATAAAATTGAAAGTATAGTATTTGGAAGTGGAGTAACAACAATTGGTGCTGCTGCTTTTTATGATAATTTTTTAACTAGTGTAACAATACCAGGCAATATAGTAACAATAGGAGATACCGCATTTAGTGAAAATCAGTTTACATCTGTAACAATTGAAGGAGATCCAATCATAAGATTTAATGACAGATGGAGTGACATAGGGTTTACACCAGCAGCAATGCCAGGAAGTTAAAACATATGAAAATATGTTTTTTTCTTGTGTTTTTTTCAAATATTATATATAATTGAAATAATAGGTGATAGTATGAAAGAAATTATTTTGGGATTGGAAGAAGATTTTGCTAATAATAATTATTTTGGTACTAATCTTTGGACAGAAGAAAAATTTAGAGTATTAAGTGGTAAAATTAGTGTTCTTCTTTCTGCACCACATTCTGTTAATCAATTAAGAAATGAAGAGGTTAGGGATGCAGAGAAGTTTACTGGAGGATTAGTAAGGTATTTGAGTAACTCTACTGGTTCTTATGCAATATTTGAGATGTTTACTCATGCAGATCCAGATTATGATGAAAAGCATTATTATAAAGATGCTATAATTAACTTGGTAAAACAAAATAATATAAAATTACTTATTGATATTCATTCAAGTATACAATCTAGACCATATGATGTTGATGTTGCTATTAATGGGGGAATAAATATTCAAAATAATAAAGAGCTTCCTGATAAGTTAATTAATCTTGGTTATAAATATAGTATTAAAGTTATGATTGATGAAATGTTTAAAGCTGATAAAGAGTTTATGATTAGTAATATAGTTGCTAGAGAGTGTAATATACCCTGTATAGAGTTAGAAATTAATGAGCTATATTTAGATCCAATTGATAATCCAATAAAATTTGATAGATTAGTTAAATTTATTGAGGAATTTTTATCATCAGTTTCATATATGTAAAATTTAGTATAGTAAGCTTTTAGACTTACTTTTTTTTGTATTTTGTGATATAATGTAATTGTACCTATAAGGATCGTTATTTGACTCGTTTAACCCGCTAACTATTATATAAGGGAATCAGGATTAGTAGTGGTGTGAGTCTTATTTACTAAGATTCCTAAAACTATTATGGGATACCCACCTGCACAATGGCAGGTTTATAATGTCAAAGACGACCTTATGGGTCTTTTTTATTTTACATAGAATATATCATATTTATAACTAATATTGTTATTTTTAATAAATACCTATATAATTAGTATAGTAGGTGATATATGAAAGAGTATATTGATGAATATATAAATTATGTATTTATTGAAAAGAAACTAAGTAATAATACTAAAAATGCTTATAGAAGTGATTTAGAAGAATTTAATAAGTATTTTAATAATAGAAGTATTGCTAGTATTACTACAAATGATATTAAAAAATATATTACCTCTTTATCAAATAATAAAGATAGAAGCATTAATAGAAAATTAGTTAGTATCAGAACATTTTTTAACTATTTTTTAAGAGAAAATATTATTAAAGAAAATCCATGTGATAAATTAGATAATATAAAATTAGAAAAGAAACTACCCAAAGTATTAAGTTATGAAGATATTTTAAAATTATTGGATGTAGAAATAAAAAAATCTAGTGATTATAGAAATAAAGTCATGCTTGAATTACTTTATAGTACAGGTCTTAGAGTAAGTGAATTAGTATCATTAAACATTAATGATATAGATTTAAGTGAAAATTTAGTTAAATGCATTGGAAAAGGTAATAAAGAAAGAATAATACCCTTAGGGAATACAATTACAAAATTATTAGAAGAGTACATAAATAATATTAGAATTAAATTATTAAAAAATAAAGTTAATACAAAATTATTTTTAAATAAAAATGGTTTGGGAATTACTAGACAAAGCTTTTTTAAATTTTTAAAGAGTCAAGCTAAAATAAAGCATATAGATAGTGATATATCTCCCCATACTATTAGACATTCATTTGCTACTCATTTGATTGAATATGGAGCTGATTTAAGGTCAATTAGTGAGCTTCTAGGTCATGAGAATATAAAAACAACACAAATATACACACATCTATCTAAAAATAAAATTAGAAAAGATTATGATGAGTTTCATCCTAGAAATAAGGATTAGGAGGATTTATGAAAGTAAATAAGTCGATATTTAGAAATTATGATATAAGAGGAGTATATAATAAAGATTTATATAATGAAGATGCATATTATATTGGTAAAGCATATTGTAAATATATAGATCCAAGTGATAGTAAAAAAGTAATAGTCGGTTATGATAACCGTATTTCTTCATTATCACTAACTAAAAATTTAATAAAAGGTATTACAAGTAGTGGATATAAAGTTATAGATATTGGTCTTGTTACAACTCCAATGCTTTGTTATGCAAGAGAGTATTATAAAATTGATAATGCAATAATGGTTACTGCAAGTCATAATAGTGCAGAATATAATGGATTTAAATTATTTGATAGTACTACTTCTATTGCAGAAGATAATTTACAAAGTATATATGACCTAATCATTGATAATGATTTTATTGATGGAGAAGGGGAGATTGAATCAAAAAGTATATATAATGAGTATATAAATATGCTTAAAGAGAATATTAAGCTTGGTGATAAAAGATTAAAGGTAGCTATAGATTGTGATAATGGTACAGCTAGTTTTATTGCACCTAGAGTCTTAAAAGAGTTTAATATTGATTTAATAGAAATTAACTGTATATCTGATCCAGAATTTAAAAGAAATACTCCAGACCCATTTATTGAAGAAAATTTAAACGATTTAAAAGAGACAGTTATTAATAATAAATCTGATATTGGTTTTGGATTTGATGGTGATTGTGATAGAGTAGGTATAGTTGATGAAAATGGGAAATATATACCAATTGATTTATTTATGGTATTTATTTGGAAGAATTTATATAATAAAACTGATAAAAAAAGAACATTTTTCGATGTAAAATGTTCAAGTATTCTTAATAAAGAATTAAATAAATTAGGAATTGAATATAAATATATTAAAACTGGCCATTCACACATTAAAAAAGAAATGAGTACAAATATGTATGATTTTGCTGGTGAATTATCTGGTCATGTATGTTTTAAAGATAAATATTATGGTTATGATGATGGATTATATGCTGCTCTTAGAACAATAGAAATACTTTCAAGCACCGATAATACCTTCTCAAGTTATTTGAGTGACGTAGATAAGCTAATAACAACACCAGAAATTGTAGTGGAAGTAAAAGATACAAATAAAGATAAGATTATTAATGCAGTAATAGAATATGCTATAGCAAAAGAATATTCAATACTTAAGATAGATGGTATTAGGATTAATTTTGATGATGGATTTTCACTTGTAAGAGCATCAGGAACAGGATCAAAATTAACAACAAGATTTGAAGCATCTACAAGTGAGCTTTTAGAACAAAGAAAAAAAGAGATATTAGACATAATAGAAAAAGAAAACACCTAATGGTGTTTTTATTTTATATCTATTTAAGTTAACATAATATGTATTATATGAACATTATTCTAAGAACGTTCTTGACTGTATTTCTGCTATCTTAGCAAACACTTCTGATGCATTGTCTCTTGTTATCTCTGTATATCCCAACTCTTTTAATGCTTGTATTCTAGCTGTATTTATTTCTTCTGTCCTACTAAGTCTTTCTTCACTTTTTTGCTCTATTTTAGCTATAAATTTTTTTCTTGCTTCTGCTAATTTAGATTTAGATGCACCACCATTGCTATATAAAATCATAGCAGAATACATAATACTTTCTAATATAAACTGATGTTCCTCATCAAATACAAACTCATCTGGTTTAACAAAACCCAGTTCTTTAACAATATATCCTAATAAGTATTTTAATTCTTTTACAGTTTCTAATCCTTGTAAAAGATAGTATACATATTTAATAGTAGTATATGCATCTGGCTTGTCATCAATAAATTTTTCTTTAATTAGAGATATAATATCATTTAATACTTCTTTTTCTCTAGGTTTTAATTCTTTAAAATCAATAATTTCACTATAGTTGGTTGTGCTTTGACCAAAGTTACCACTAATTACGAAATCAACTTTTTTAATAAATTCAGAACCCACAATAATATCTTCAATATCTTTTGCCTCTTTTATATCTAATAAATTAAATAGCTTCATTTTTTTATCTTTTGGCCATTTAGAAATATCTTTCATTTCTAAATAATTATATATCATTTGTCTTGACACACCTAAATATTTTGCTAATTTTACTTTAGATATTCCTAATTCTTGAAGTATTTCATTTAATTTGTCCATTTTATCACTCCTACTCTACTATAATTTTACTTACTATTTGTAAAATTGTCAATGATTTTACACTATAAATACCACAACTTATTATTATCTTTATATACTTCCTTAATTATGCCTCCACCAATACATAAATCATCATCATATATTACACATGCTTGACCTGGTGTTACTGCCTTTATATTATTATATTTTACTAATATTTCATCATCATTTAGATATTCAATCTCTATACTTTGATCTTTTTGTCTATATCTAAACTTTGCATTACATTTTATAGGCCTTTTATCGCTAATATAATTCATATTTGATATTAAAGCACTATCACTATATAAGTACATATTATCATCTCCTAGAGCTACAAAAAGCATATTAGATTTAGTATCTTTACCAACTACAAATAATCTAGTATCATTACCTCCAATATTTAAACCTTTTCTTTGCCCAATTGTATAATTAATTAATCCATCATGTGTGCCTAATATTTCTTTTGTATCAATATTTACTATATCTCCCATACTACTTTTAATATAGTTAGTTAAAAACTTTTTAAAATTTCTTTCTCCAATAAAACAAATGCCAGTAGAGTCTTTTTTATTTGCAACTGATAAACCAAGTTTATTAGCAATATCTCTTACTTTGTTTTTATTTAAACTACCTATTGGAAATAAAACATTTTTAAATTGATTTTTTGGTACTTGCGACAAAAAGTATGTTTGATCTTTATTATCATCAATAGCTTTGTATAATTCATTATCCTTAAGCAAAGCATAATGTCCTGTTGCTACGTAGTCTGCTTCTAATCTTTTAGCTTCTTTAATAAACAAATCAAACTTAATATACTTATTACACATAATATCTGGATTAGGCGTTCTTCCCTT